>JAIQFT010000014.1 GCA_020073185.1 Terriglobia bacterium | reverse complement strand
CCCGCGCCGGGAAGATCGGAATCGGCCGTGCAGAAGTGGAATCTCGATGTCCCGCGCGAAAAACTTGGCGAACTCACGCAACCGAGTACGCCGCTGCCCGTGCCGAAATTCAGCTACTTACACCACGGGCTGCTAGGGGACGCGCTCGGCGTCCGAGGTAGTCTTCCAAGAATGACGATACCGATGAGGACTGGGCCTGCGCGCAAAGATCGCTCTCCTGTTCTGAAATCGGAACATTCCGAAAACGGGACGTGTTTGGCTGGACGCCGCGGATTATCCGGCGGAGCGCGGCCGCAGCCCGTAGAAAACGCCGGCCAGGAGCAACCGGACCACGCTTCGTCCCCAAATTAGGTAATCGGGATAGATGTCGCGAATGGGGAGCAGGGCGCAACGCTTACTGCTTGCTTTATGTATAGTGTACGCATACAGTATACGAGTGATTCACAGCTACCGGCACAAGGGCCTACGGAAGTTTGCTGAAACAGGCTCCAAGGCAGGTATTCAGCCGAATCATGCTGCGCGGCTTAGAAGACTATTGACCGCGCTGGATGTTGCGAGCCGACCCGAGGACATGAATGCACCCGGATACGACCTTCATCTTCTCAAGGGCGATTTGGCCGGACATTGGTCAGTGAGCGTGAGCGGCAACTGGCGGCTGACATTCGCATTCGCCGGGGAAGACGCGGTCGATGTGGATTACCAGGACTATCACTAGGGAGGTTTGAGGATGATCTTCAATCCAGCGCATCCGGGAGAAGTCTTGCGTGACTATCTCGGTGATATGACCATTGCGGAGGCGGCTCAGCGACTGCGTGTGACACGGGCACACCTGTCGCGCATCGTGAACGGACGCGCCGGCATCTCGGCCGCGATGTCGCTAAGGCTCTCCGGCGCACTCGGCACCTCGCCGGAATTCTGGCTGAAGATGCAGCTCCAGCATGACCTCTGGCAAGCGAAGAGATCGAAGACGCCAAAGATTCGCCCATTTCCTCACGTCAGGAGAAGGGACTTGGCGACGGCGTAACGGTGCAAAATGAAGAGACGACGTATGAAGAACCGGCCCTCCGAGCCGCAGCCACTACCGGTGACGCTTGAGTGGAAAGGCCGGCTGCTTGTCGCGAAGGCAGCAACGGATGTGCCAGTGCTGCGAACGGAGACGGTGGAACGCATCCAGCGTCAGCTCCAAGCCCGAAACCTTCCCCGCAAATGAGCGGTCCTCCTCGTGAGCAAACGGTGGGTGCCCCACCCTTCGTGCTGTTCGAAGGGTGGGAATAGCGAATCTGGGCAGCGGATCATTTCTGGCAGCGCGCTTCTACGATTTCAACGTATCGAGCGCGTAGAAGCAGAGCGGAGCCGATGGATACCTGCTGAAGGCCCTTCACCGGGGAGGAGTTTCTGGCCCTCGTACGCGGCGCAATCGGGAGACCGCCACGGTGCGAGAGATAATTGACTGCCGATCTCGGCAGCGATTCTTGCCGCCCGGGGGCTTGCGAATTGGGACGGTCGTCCGTCGCCAGCGTGGGCTGACTCGTCTGCCGCGCCTTCCGGCGAAACTGGCAGGACACGGGGCGAGAGAGTTGCCGTTATCGAATCGGTACAAGCAGGAGCGCCTTTATGGGACTACGCGATTGGTTTACCAAGCAACGGGTTGGTGAAAGCGGTCAGGATTCTAACCCACCTAGTGCTTCCTTGGACTACAGGGGAGACTATGGCGACCTGTTCATGCCACCATCCACCAGTGCCGAATCTATTGTCTCCTCACTGACGAAGGAGGAAAGGTTTAATTTCAACGACTTACTCAAACGCCTTCAGGAATGGCATGAGTCCGCCGGAGGAGAACCCATCAAATTCCATCCTGAAGCTCGGGCGGCCTGCTGGGGCACGGCTCTCGCTAAAATAGCCGATCATTACCAAGAAGTCCGTGACACTCGCCGAGCACTCTTCTTCACGACCGCCGCTTGGAACATCTTTAAATATCCGGTTTTTGCATACAACGCTGGTCAATTGTCCCTTGAAATCGGAGACACGACGGCGGGACGACGTTTTTTGGAAAGCTACCTTGCTGAATACGGAGCCGCGCCCACGTGACCTGCCCCCAATTTCCGCACGGCTTCAACTACGAAAACTCCAGCTCACCTTTTTCTTTCGCTTCGCCTTCCTGATGGAATTCTTCTTCGCCGAGGCGGGCCGGAGTCAAGGCCGAGCACAGCGAGCCCGCAGGGTTGCCTTGACGCCGGTCCGACTCGGCGGTACTGGTTGGCCAGGTAGGCGAAGCGGACCATCGTCGCGCAAACTCGGCCGGCGTGAGATATCCCAATGAACTATGCGGCCGTTGTTCGTTGTACTCCTTTTTCCAGGCCGCGATCTTGCGCCGCGCGTCGAACAAAGTCAGGACCGTTAAGGTTACCTCAGGTAACCTGCAGGTATCTATACGTATGTCGTTGATTCCACAAGACAGGGGGGAGAGGGGACACCCGATTGACAATTGTTGTCACCGGCTCGGCGCGAAGCACTTACTTTTTCCTTTTTCAAAAATCGCGCCCCAAGAAACTGCCCTATCGCTCATGCGGAAAGCGATAGGGCAGGCAAGCTAACCAAGCGGACCTTGGCCTACTGTTGCGGAGTACCGGTGGCGGCGGCGACCTTGGCTTTGTCTTCCGCCGTGTAACGGGTGATGTAAGGAAACACGGGCGTGACCTCGAACGGCATCTTTTCACGCACCGAAACCAGCGGCACGCGGTTGCTCTTGGTCATCTCGATCTTGTCCGACCAGGGATCCAGGCGCACGCGAGCGCCCAGGGGCAGCGCGGCAATCTGGTCCAGGCTCTTTGCCTGCAGTTGCGGCGCGCCGCTCATCAGCTCGGACATGCGCAGACCGCTCTTCAACTCCAGGCTGTTGCCAAGATGCGCTTGCAGCAGGTTCGGAAGATCCTTTTGCCGCGCCTTCAGCGCTTCCAGGAAGAGGCCGGCGTTGCCCAGCTTGTCCTTGTAGGGCGAGTTGCGGAGCAGGGCGATGGCCTTGGTATCGGCCTCGGCTTCATCGCGCTCGCTGCGGTGCATGTGCAAAAGCCTGAAGGTGCGCTCGTCAGGAAACATCACGCGGTCGCTGAAGGCGTACTTGGAGTCCATCTCGTGACCGAGCGTGATGTGCGCCAGCTCGTGGGCGAGCACGGCGGCCAGCGATGCCTCGTCGGGCAGGACGTCTATCAAGCCGCGGCTAAGCACGATGGTGTGGCCGATGGTCATGGACTCCAGCGGCGCGGTCAGCAGCACGCGGGCGTGAACGTCCGGCTGGATGTTGAGGTTGTTGGTGATCTCCAGGTTGTTGATGACCGTTTCCAGAACCTTATCCACATCACCGGAAGGGGCCAGCAGGCCAGCGACTTCGAGGCGATCCAGAACGTTGGTTTCCGCCATGCGCATCCAGGCGCGCTGCGCCTGCACCGGTGAAGCGTCCTGTGCGGACTCGCTCTCGTCCTTGACGCGAGGCGAGTCGACGGTGATGGTGGAGAACTCATCGTGATGGCCGATATGCGCCTGGTCGTAGCCCCAGAGGCGGGTCTGCGATTTGAAGGCTACGGTCTTCACCAGATGGTTGGGTAGGCCGGACTCTTCGCTGTAAACGTAGGCGGGCAGCCATAGTCCAGGGCGCATGTTGAGGCGCCAGCTATCGAAATGCAGATAGGTGGCGAAGTGCGGCGCCTCACCATAGGTGCCGTTGAGGCGGACGATGTTGTAGTCTTGGTCCTCCACCCAGATGCGGCCCAGGAAGCGTCCCTTGCCGGCATTCTTCTTGGGGCTGACATCAATCACCAGGCACCGCACATCGCCGAGGAATTCGCGGCGCACGAACTTGAAGTCGTAGTGCGCGCGGTCAAAGCTGGTGTCGTCCATGACAACCATCTGCATGAAGCCCAGCGGCAGGTACTTGAGGGAGTAGAACTGGGTCATCTTGCCCAGGACGGACTGTACGAAACCGGGCTGCGGCATGAAGGACTTGTCGCGGCGGGCACCGTTGCTCATGTCCATGCGCCCGAGGAAGTAGGTGTCCTTGTCGGGCACGTAGCCAAGCTCCGGGTCCGGACGCATGTTCTGGATGTAGGTCTCGACGACGGGCGCGTATTTGCGTAGCTCCTGCAGGGTCGCCTTCTCGCGCTCGATGGCGCGGTTCACCGCCTGGTCGAACGAGACTGCCTGGCCGCTCGGCGCCGTTTGCAGGGAGTTGCTGGTCTTGGAATCGTCTTCGCCTGCCAACAGCGGTAGGGCGATGCACAGCACCAAGGCTGGGAACAGTAACTTATGAATCCGCATGGAGCTCCTTACCCGGCTTCCGTCGCTTGGGGATGCGCGCAAGCCTGTCGGCTGGCCAACCTCAGGCCATCTGAAAAAGGATGTGCAACGTCGCGGTGGAATCGACGGGCGAACCGCCGCGGGTTGCGGGTTTGTAACGAATCTGCTCGGCGGCACGGATGGCCGACTCGTCGAGTCCATGACCGAGGCTGCGCACGACCCGAATCACGTGCAGCTTGCCGGAGGCGGTGAATACGACTTCGAGCAGGACTTCTCCTTCGACGCGGGCGGCACGAGCTTCCGCGGTGTAGCCGGGCGTCGGCTTGGAAAGAATCTGGACGGGCGCGATGTCGGCCTTGGGTTCTTCGACGCGATGAGCGGTCTGCTTCACTGGCTCGACGGCGGCGAAGCCAGCTGGCTTGACCGTAGCTGTGCTGCGGGCGCCGAGGCTGCCGTTGCCGGTGGCGACGCCATTGCCGAAGCCAGTGCTGATGACGACTCCGCGCGCGCCGCGGCTTCCGCCGGTTCCGTTGCCGTAACCGCTGCCTTGCGGGAGATCAAACGAGCCCAGCGCGGCGATGTTCACGCGTCCGCTGGTGTTGTGGCCGGCAGGAACGCCGTTGGGATCGCCAAAACCCCCGGTCTGCACTTTGCTCGCGGGCAGCAGCGTAGTGGGCGTGGCCGAACTTCCCGTCGAAAACACACCCGCCTTCACCTGCGGCGCCGGCCTGGGCGAAGGCCGTTCGGCGGCGACCGTGGGGAAAGTCGACCCGGGTTTCACAACCTCCGGCTTGACTTCGGGGATGTCGGGCTTGCGCGCCGGGACTTCGATCTTGGGCGGTTCCAGCTTGGCGACCTCCGCTCGTTCAACCCTGGCCTTGGCTGCGGCGAGCAGTTTTGGCGGAACCTTTTGCGGCTCGTGGTTCACCGGCGGAGGCGGCGCCAGCGAGACCCAAACGTATTGGTGCTTCTGGATGATTGCCGCGGGCTGGATCAAGCCAAGCTGCACAAGCACGACGACGCCGAGAGCCTGGAGCACGAAGCTGATGGCAAATGCGTTACGCCGCTTCGGCCCCGAGGGCAGTCCGGCGAACATGGGAGCGATGTTCGTATTCAGGCTGCTCATTTTTAGCACGTGGCGCCTTCCTTTGGAAGCCAAGTAGCTGAACTTGGTTGCAGGCCACAAAGTACCATCGGCGCTGCCGCACGACAACTGCCACGAGCATAACGAAAGTAGCTGCACTGATCGGCGGAAAAAAGGGGAGTTCCGTCTCTATTTACTGTCCAGTAAAACATAGCGATGAGTCCCTGATGTGAGAAGTGCAACGGAGATGCGGTGAATGGCGTGGGTAGCGCGTTTCTTGGTTAATCGTTTAGTACATACAGGCTGAGGGCTTGCAGGCCGTGCGCGGGATGAATGTGGAGTGCCACCTTAATCCCACATCGCTGCACCCTAGGACGGGAACCTGCGTTGAGTGTGTAAGAACGACAAAGCACAGGAACTATCTTCCTGAGGACTGCATCGGAGCCGTGAATTCCTCGACCGTAATGGTGGGGGAGAGGAGTTTGACGCGCGCGAAAATCTGGTTGCGATCAGCGTCGGACTTGGCGGCGGCGTAGCGGCGGCGGAGGGCATTGATCTTGGCCTTGCGGGTGCGGCGGCGGCGGATCTCGGGACGGCGGCTGGGTGCGGACATGGGAGCTCCTGGTCGCGAGCAGTGAATTGCCAGTACGCACTTGTTCTACACGCTAGGGAAGGTGGAATCAAGTGCTCACAGTTGCATTCACACGATCGGCAGCCATTCACAACTGAAACTAGTCCCAATGCGGTACTAATGCAACTAGGAGTTCCCCCGGCTCTGCCGGGGAGGCTCCCAAAGTTTGACAGTTCCGGGAGTATGCCGTCGCATTGTTTGCGCGTGCGATTGAGCAGCGTGTGCGTGGCGGTTTTGCAAGCGCACAGCTTGCACCCGTACTGCCTGGAGCGAGCGGTTTTGACTTTGGGTCGCGATCAGGCCCCTTTGAGGGGCCCGCGACCCGTAAAGCCTCCGGCTCTGCCGGAGGATACTTACTCCCAATGCGGTACTAAGCGTGGCGGCAACGGCAGGATTTCATCCCAGGGCGCGCAACCATGCCGCTGTTTTCGTGTTCCTAGAGCGGTGGCGCGCCCTTCGCCAAAGTGGATGTTCGCAGCACCAACAATTTGGAGAACAGAACCCGGGAGGTTAAGAGATGAAGAAGCTGTTGGGAGTCGCAATCGTCGTCATGGCGATATCTGTCCCGATGTTGTGCCAGGACTATTCGAAAGCAGAGGTGTTCGGCGGCTACCAGTACACGCGCTTGAACTTCGGCAGTGGCACACCCGGATTAAACTTCAACGGGTGGAATGCCGCTGTGACCGGAAACGTGAACCACTGGCTGGGCGTCACCGGAGATTTCAGCGGCGCGTACAAGTCGACGCTCGGGGACAGCCTGAAACAGCACACCTTTATGTTCGGGCCGACGGTCTCGTCGCATAGTTCGGATAGGTTCACACCGTTCGCGCACGCGCTGTTCGGGGTAGCGCGCTTTTCGGAATCGGGGTCAGACCCATCGGGGGCCCCCTTCAGTGACAGCCGCAATTCATTCGCCATGGCATTGGGAGGTGGCGTTGATGTCGGGGTGAAAAATTTCGCTGTGCGTATTGGGCAATTCGATTACCTGATGACGCGGTTCGGCAGCACCACGCAGAACGATTTCCGGTACTCGGCGGGAATCGTGTTCCGGTTCTGAAAGTAGTTCTGCTTTTGTCGGGGGACGGCGGCCGGGAGTGGCCGCGGCCGCCTCTCGACTTCGCTCCGATCAAGGCCGAGGATGTCCGTCAGCGGAGGGACTGTTCGATTTCGTCGATCCAGCCGGGGCGCTTGAGCACTTCGCGGGGCTTGGGTCCGTCGGCGGCGCCGACGATGCCGTCGCGTTCCATGAGGTCGATGAGATGAGCGGCGCGTCCGTAGCCGATACGCAAACGGCGCTGCAGTAGGGAAGTGCTGGCCTTCCCGAACTCCAGGACAAGTCGCACGGCATCTTCGAAGAGTTCATCGTTTTCATCCTCGCCACTTTCTGAACTACCGGCACTGCCGGCTTCGGCCTTGCCGTTCTCGTCCTTGGGCGCTTCGAGGAATTTTTCCTGATACTGCGCCAGGGCCTGCGATTTCCAGAACTCGACGGCGGCAGCGATTTCCTTCTCGGTAACAAGAGGCGCGTGCAGGCGATGAACGCGCGCCGAGCCGGAGGGCAGATAGAGCATATCGCCACGTCCGAGCAGGGCTTCGGCGCCGTTGGCGTCGAGAATGGTGCGCGAATCGACCTTGGTAGCGACGCGGAAGGAGATGCGCGCGGGGAAATTGGCCTTGATGAGGCCGGTGATGACGTCCACCGAGGGGCGCTGCGTGGCGAGCACAAGGTGGATGCCGACGGCGCGCGCCATCTGCGCCAGACGGGTGACGGATTCCTCGACGTTGTTGCCGTCGAGCATCATGAGGTCGGCGAGTTCGTCGATGACAATGACGATGTAAGGGATGGGGCCCTCGCGTTCTTCGTCTTCGAAGAGGCTGGGGGTGGCGTCGCCTTCGAACAGCTTGTTGAATTGGTCAACGTTGCGCACGCCTTTTTCGGCGAGCAGCTTGAGGCGGCGCTCCATTTCGCGTACGGCGTTGCGCAGCGCGTTGGCGGCGAGCTTGGGCTCGGTGATGATCGGCGTGTACAAGTGGGGCACGCCTTCGTAGACGCCGAGTTCGAGGCGCTTCGGGTCCACCAGGATGAGGCGAACCTGCTCCGGCGTGGCCTTGTAGAGCATGGACATGATCATGGCGTTGATGGCCACGCTCTTGCCGGAGCCGGTGGAGCCCGCGATCAGCAGGTGCGGCATGGTGGCGAGGTCGGCGACCACGATGCGGCCGTTGATGTCCTTGCCGAGGGAAATCGTCAGCTTGGACTTGTTGGCGAGGAATTCCTGCGACTCGACGCACTCGCGCAGCCAGATGGTCTCGCGCTCGCGGTTCGGGACCTGAATGCCGACCGTGGACTTGCCCGGCATGCGCTCAATGAGGATGCTCTCGGCACGCAGTGCCAGGCAGAGGTCGTCACACAGGCTGGTGATGCGACTGTACTTGATGCCGGCTTCGGGCTTGAGCTCGAAGGTGGTGACGACGGGGCCGGGATTGATCTGGGTGACGTGGCCGTGGACTTCGAACTCGGCGCATTTTTCCGTGAGCACGGTGGCAAGCGTCTTGAGTTCTTCCTCGTCGATGACCTGCTGCTCGTCGGGACGGTGGAGGAGCGCGCTGGAGGGCAGCTTGAAGCCGCCGGCGATGCGCGGCATGGTGGTCTTGGCCTTTTGAGCGCTGTCGGCGCGCGAGGTAACTTCGGGAACCAGGGCCATGTCGTCGGCGTGGGGCACAGGCGCGGCGGACGGCGGTTCCGCGGCCGCGGCTTCCAGTTCCTTCTCGATGCCGGTTCTCACCGGCTCGACCGGCGCGCGTCTGGCGGGTACCAGTTCCGCGCTGACCACGGGGCGCTGCGCGCGCCGCTTCTCCAGTTGCTTCAGGGCTTTCACTTTGGCGCGAGCGGCACGCCAGTCCTGGAAGCGGTCACGCAGAGCAAAGGCGAAGGCGAAGCGCGTTTCCAGCCAGAGGCGGAGCGCGCCGAAGGAGAAGGCGGTCGAGAGATACAGCGCGACGGCGATGGCGCTGAGCGAGATCAAGTAGGCGCCGGCCAGATTGAAATAGTGGATGAGGGCGTCGCCGACGATGCGTCCGAGCAGACCTTCAATGGGAATGGCGTGCAACCAGCGCCAGTGCCAGGGCAAGAGCGCGAGTAGGGCGGCGGAGAAGATCAGCAGCGAGCAGGCGCCGAGGACGCGCGCGCCCGGGGACTCGATCTTGCGCGAGCGGAACCAGCGTGCGCCGAGCGTGCCGACGTACAAGGGAATCACGAACGCGGCGAGCCCGGCGAACTGCAGCAGGAGGTCGCTGCCGTAGGCCCCGGCGATGCCGATCCAGTTGCGCGAGGGAACTGAGGGGAGCGGAGCGGACGCGGTGTTGAATGACGGATCAAGCGGCGAATAAGACGCGATGGCGAGGAATAGGAGGAGCGCGGAGACAAGCAAAAGAAAGCCTACCAGCTCATTGAGCCGGCGATTGCCCGTCGGGGAGAAGCCCTGGGAGAAAAACTTCATGTAGGCGTATCGCGAGACGCGACCACGCCAGAGCACGGCAATTATGGCAGAAATTGAGGGTCTAGGGGGTGAATTTTCGATGCGGTAATCGAAGAAGTAGCTAGAGGCATGAGGCAAGCAGGTCTTACGACTCGTTTGCGATGGCCAAGAACCCAGGTTCGTAGGGCGTCTCAAGACTTAGCCGGCGGATTTGAGGGCCCAGGCGAGGATGGCGGCGCCGACCAGGATGCGGTACACGGCGAATGGGACAAAGCCGCGGCGGCGAACCCATCGCATGAACCAGGCAACGACCAGATAGGCGACGATGAACGAGACCACGAATCCGATGGCCAGCACGATCCATTGATGGAGGTCGGCGGGAGCTACACCGATTTCACCGCCGACGCCGGGCTTGTGACGCAGCGATTTCAGGAGGTCATAGCCGGTGGCGGCGATCATGGTGGGGATGGATAGGAAGAAGGAGAATTCGAGAGCTGCGGCGCGCGACATGCCGACAACCTGTCCGGCGGCGATGGTGGCCATGGAACGCGAGGTGCCGGGGAAGACGGCAGACAGGACTTGACAGGCGCCGATCCAGATGGATTGCGGGAGAGACACTTGCTCCATGGAGTCGGTGCGGTGACCGAGGGAGGTGAAGCGTTCGCGGCGCCGGTCGTAGAGGACGTCAACTACCCACATCACGATGCCGCCGATGATCAGCGCGGAAGCCATGATGAAAAGGCTTTCCAGATGCTTGCCGATCACCTTGGTCAGAAGAAACGCGGGGCCGGCGGTGCAGACGAAGGCGGCCAGAGTGAGCGTGACCGGATGCTCGAGGACGGAACGGCGGTTGCCGATGCCGTGCGGGAACGTGGAGAGGAAGTCGGCAATGCGGCGCCGAAAATAGATGGGCAGGCAAACAATGGCGCCGAGCTGAATGACGATGGAAAACATCTTCCAGTAGCCGTTGGCGAGATCCATGCCGAGAAGGGCTTCGCTTATGCGCAGGTGCGCCGTGGAGCTGACAGGAAGAAATTCGGTGAGGCCTTCAACGATGCCGAGCAGGACTGCGAGCAGGTAGTCGTTCAAAGCGTCTCCGTGATCAAGAAAAGCAAGATTCCGCGCTGCTCCCGGAACGACAAATCCACGAGAAAGCGTTCACTCCACCCCGGTGCCGTAGGTGGCGATTCCCTGGTCCAATTTATATAACAGGGTTTGGGCGCGATCGGCCCAATCGCTTTGCGGAAAATTGGCGATGACGCGTTGGGCCAGCGCGGCGGCCTGGGCTTTGGCTTCACCGATGTGGTTCGACTTGCCCTCATTCTTGTAGAGCTCGATGAGCGCGGCGCGGCGGAAGGCGGCGTTGAACAAGGCTTCCGGCGCACGCGGCGACTGCGGGTGCTCGACGGCGTACTTCTCGTAAACCTCGGCTTCTTTTTCCGGACACTTGGATTCGCCCTGCCAGTCGCCGCAAAGCTTGTTATCCAGCAGTTGATAAGCGGCGAGGTCGGCCCATTTGGTATGCGGGAATTTCTTGATCACCTGCTTCATCAGGTCTTCGTCAATACCGTAGAGACGGTTGCGCGGGTCGCCGGAGCGGCCGGAGGGGCGGCCGAAGATGTCGGCGCGATCGATCTGCCAGCGGATGTCGGCGGCGCGGTAGAGGGCTTCGCCGGCCAGCGGCGACTGCGGGAAATATTCGGCGGCGCGATAGTAGAGGCGGAAGGCATCTTTATCGGCGCCGCGACGCCCGCCGCGGCGCCCGGCTTCCTGCTCGCAGCCGACGGCTTCGCCGAAAAGGATGCGGTCGCCGTTAGCAGTTGAGGAGTGGACGATGCCCTTGTCGAGCATCCAGCCGCTAACGTCGCGGCCTTCGGTCGAGTCGGTGGGTTCGGCGAGGGTGGCGAGGACGTGGGCCCAGTCGCGCGATCTTTCCAGCACGGCGACTTCGCGTCCGCGGTCGATGTTGGCGATCTTGGCAGAGGAGGAATCGGGCGAGAGGTAGATCTGCGCGGCGCGGACCATGACGCCACGTTGGGCGGCGCCGAAGCAGACAGGCGTGATGGCGAGCACGGTTGCAAGGAGAAGGAGGCGATGCTTCATTGCAAGTGACTCCTGCGAGTGAGTGTGATTCTAGCAGCCCAGGATCACCGCAGAGAACGCAGGGGAATCACCGAAGGTGCGGAGCGGGAGCCGAGGGCGGCATGCGAGAGCCCGAGCAAGAAAATATGGTCAATGCGGTGCCGAGTGGGGCTCGGACAACACACGGGCAAGCATGGCGGGGTCGATGTTGCCGCCGCTGATGACGGCGACGGTTTTTTGCGCGGCAGGAAGATTGCGAAAGAGGAAGGCGGCAAAGGTGACGGCGCCGCTGGGTTCGGCGACAAGCTTGGCGTCCAGGGCGAGGCCGCGCACGGCGTCGAGCATTTCGGATTCGGTGACGGTGACGATGTCATCCACGAAGCGGCGGATATGCTCGAAATTAATTGCGCCGACCGACTGGGTGCGGAGGCCGTCGGCGAGGGTGCGCGAGGTTTGGTCAGCCGAGAATTCGACAATGCGACCGGAGCGGAAACTGGCCTGGGCGTCGGCGGCGAGTTCGGGTTCGACGCCGATAATTTTCGCTTTCGAGCCGCTGAGCTTGAGCGCCGCGGCGACGCCGCTTATGAGACCGCCACCGCCGACGGGAACAAGGACGGTTTCGGCGTCGGGGAGGTCGGCAAAGATCTCCAGACCGGCGGTACCGGCGCCGGCGATGATCTTTTCGTCGTTGTAGGGTGGGATGATGACGTAGCCATGTTCGCGCGCGAGGTCTTCCGCTTTCGCTTTGCGTTCGGAGCTGGCGGGGCCGACGAAAACAATTTCGGCGCCGAGGGCGCGCGTGCTGTCGATTTTGATTTGCGGCGCGTTGCCCGGCATGACGATGACGGAACTCACGCCGAGGGTGCGCGCGGCGTAAGCGACGCCCTGCGCGTGGTTGCCGCTGGAGTAGCTGATGACGCCGCGCCGGCGTTCGCCCTCGGAGAGCGAGGCGATTTTGTTGTAGGCGCCACGGAGCTTGAAGGAGCCGATCGGCTGCAGGCTTTCCGGTTTCAGGTAAAGTTCGCGGCCGAATTGTTGCTGAGGCCACGGGATAAGCGGTGTGCGGATCGCGGTTCCGCGCAGGCGGGATGCGGCCAGGGTGATGTCGTCGAGTGTGACCATGAAATGGATGATTATATTTGCGTCCCAGGAAAAAACATTGAACCGCAGACGACGCGAAGGACGCCAAGGCCCGAGACAATGCCAATGGACCCTTTCCTCGGTTTCGGACCTTAAGTCCGGCACCCTCCCTTCGCGGTTCGAATTTGACAACCCGAGCGCGGCGCAGTTAATCTAAGACAGCGAAGAAAAGGCGAATATCTTCGCTCCTGGTTTCCCATGAGTTCACTTCCCCTGCTCGACCCGTGCGAGTCCCCGTCGTCTTTGGTGGGGATTGCGCGGCTGGCGGCCGAGGGCAAATCAATCTCGCAGGGTCACGAGGTCGAGTTCTTCACACTGGCGGCCCGGTCGCTGCTGAACCGCTGCACGGCGCCGCGCATGCCGTTTACCTGGACCATCAATCCGTATCGCGGATGCGAGTTCGCGTGCAAGTACTGCTACGCGCGCTATACGCATGAGTTCATGGAGATGCGCGACGGAGTGGAATTCGAGCGCAAGATTTACGTCAAGCAGCGGGCGGCGGAGTTGCTCACTCGCGATCTGCGAAAAGTGAAGCCCGGGGAGGAGATTGCGATCGGGACGGCGACGGATCCGTATCAACCGGCAGAGCGCCATTTCGGCGTAACCCGGGCCATCCTTGAGGTTTTCGCCGAGCAGTGCGGAAGGGACATCGGCATCGTGACCAAGTCAGACTTAGTGTTGCGCGATGCGGAGTTGCTGTGCCAGGTGGCGAGGCGCAACAAGCTGTTTGTCAACCTGACGATCACGACGCTGAACTCGGACCTGGCGCGGATTTTGGAGCCGAGGGCGCCGCGTCCCGATCTGCGGATGAAAGCGCTGCAAAAGCTGAACCAGGCGGGCGTGCCGGCGGGAGTGATCTGCGCGCCGGTGATTCCGGGGATCACCGATTCGGCACGCGACCTGGATGCGTTGGTGAAGGCGACCAAGGAGGCGGGCGGACGGTACATCTTCGCCAATCCGCTGTTCCTGAAGCCGTGCTCGGCGGCCATCTTCCTGCCGTGGCTGGAGAAGGAGTTTCCGCACCTGGTGCGGAACTATCGCGAGCGTTACGGAGAGCGCGCGTACTTGGGGCCGGCGTATCGAAAGAGAATTTCTCAGCTCATGGCAAGATTGCGCCAGAAGCACGGAATCGGGACGCAGTCGGATCGCGATCGGCTGGACAGGGAAGCGGGCGAGCAGTGCGCGGTGCCGCGGGCAAAGGCGGTGCGTTCGGTCAGCCTTTCGGAACCGCCCTTGTTCGAGGAGCAGATGCGATTGTTCTGAATAGCCCTCGGAGCGAATTCGTACAGTTTCCTAGTCCTGTTCGAGGGCCGCATGGTCAACATCGCTGACGAAGTCTGGATGGCTGTCGAGTCCGACCCACTCCTAATGTTGGTGGGTTCAGGAAAAGACCTGTGGGCCACCGAGCCGGCGGATGATTACGTGCGACGCCTGCGCGAAGGTTGGCATGAGCCAATCACGAGTAGGGCGGCAGCGCGTTCAACGTGATCGGCTGCGCAAGCGCGAGGCTGCTGCGGCGAGCGTCGTGTTTCTGACGGAAGTGGGTCATGGCACGACGGCCCCAGGTGCGGACGAAGTAGTAGTTGAGGGTGGCGCCGATGGCGGAGCTGACGACGGGGATGAGCCGTCCGGCCCAACGTTCCACGATTTCGCCGCTGGCCTGCACGGCGATGCGCTGAATGACGCGAGGCACGAAGCGGTTCACCACTTCCTTCTCCAGTAATTCTCGGCTGATATCCACGCCGGCGGCGCTGGCGGCGGCGACCCAGAGGTCGGCCACTTCGGCATCGGTGGCATATTGGAAACCGTAGATCAGGCTGAGCTTCTGGACGGTGCGAATGGTAATGCCGGCAAGAATGCTCAGGTCCGGAACAATGGTGAGCGGCCCGCCAAGACCCAAGCCCGCACCTTCAACGGCGGCAATTTTCATCCCGGAGAGGATGACGTCAATGGCGATGCGGTCGAGTTGCTCCTCGGAGACGGAGAACACGCCGTCGTAGGTGCTGATCGGCAGGCCGTAGCCGGTGCGCAGTTGCACCAGGAAGTTCTGCGGGTCCACTCTGACAGTTTCGTACGCCTGGGTGAGGCCGCGGCGCAGGCCGTCTTCGACGCGCAGGCGGAGCCAGGATTTTTTCTGCTCTTGCATTACTTCAAAGGATACACGGGAAGAGGGAAGTCGGTAGTCCGACGCGGTCCAGGGCGAACCCGCTCCAACACATCGAGAGGTGACGCGCCCTTCCCATGGTTTCGCGGCACACTGGAAGTCGTGCCCTGATCAACGCATGGACGTGCTAGCATCGGAAGCTGACACATGCCTACGGGAAAACTCCAGGTCGTGCCGCTCGGCGGACTCGGCGAGTTCGGGATGAACTGCATGGCCCTGCGTTGGGGCGATGACATCGTCGTGATTGACGCCGGCTTGATGTTCCCCGAGATGGAACTGCTCGGGGTGGACATTGTTGTCCCCGACATCAGCTACCTGATCCAGAACCGCAAGCAGGTGAAGGCCATCGTGCTGACCCATGGGCACGAGGACCACATCGGCGCGCTGCCCTGGATTTTGACCGAATTAAACGTGCCGGTGTACGGCACCGAGTTCACGCTGGCATACGTGGAGGACAAGCTCGACGAGCACGGACTGCTGGACAATGCGACGCTGATCGAGATGCGGGCGGGCGAACTTGTCAGCCTCGGGCCCTTCAAGATCATGCCCATCCACGTGACGCATTCGCTGGTGGATTGCGTGGCGCTGGCGATCCACACGCCGCTGGGCGTGATCATCCACACCGGCGACTTCAAGGTTGATCCCACACCCACCGACCACAAACTGTTCGACCTGCACACGTTCGCCGAATACGGCAAGCAAGGCGTGCTGGCGCTGTTCCAGGATTCAACCAACGTGGAACGGCCCGGGTACACGCCGAGCGAGCGCGCGGTGGGACGAAGGTTTGACGAAGTGTTCGCGCGCGCGCCGCGGCGGCTGTTCATCTCATGTTTTTCGTCCTCCATCCATCGCATCAAGCTGGCCATGGAGATGGCGTACCAGCACCGGCGCAAGGTGGCCCTGGTGGGTCGCAGTATGAACGAATCAACCGAGATCGCGCAGGACCTCGGGTATATCGAAGTGCCAGACGGGCTGCTGATTCATCCCGGCGAGATCAAGACTTTCCCGCCGGAGCGGGTGATGGTGCTGATCAGCGGGACGCAGGGCGAGCCGATGTCGGGGCTGTCGCGCGCGGCGGTGGACAATCACAAGCACGCCAAGATCGAGCCCGGCGACACGGTGGTGCTGTCGTCGCGCATCATCCCGGGGAACGAAAAATCCATCTACCGGATGATTGACCACCTGTACCGCCGCGGGGCGCGCGTGATTTACGAAGACGGTTCGCAACCGCCGGTGCACGTCAGCGGCCACGCCAGTCGGGAAGAGTTGAAGCTGCTGATCAACCTGGTGAAGCCGCGTTATTTCATCCCGATCCACGGCGAGTACCGGCAGCTCAAGCGTCACGCGGATATGGCGGGGAGCATGCTGGGAGCCGTGGGGTCGGTGATGATGATCGAGAGCGGCGACGTGCTGGAATTCGACGAATTGGGCGCGCGCAAGGCCGGACGCGTGACGGTGGGACGAGTGTGCATTGATTCCGGCTCGCGCGGGGACGTGGTCGAGGACCTCATTATCAAAGACCGGCGCCACTTGAGCGAGGACGGGATCGTGCTGCCGATCATCGCGATCAACAAGCTGACCGGACAGATCGAGTCGGCGCCGGAAATCGTGATGCGCGGCTTCGCGGCGGCGAGCGCGGATAACGGCTTCATGACCGAGGCGCGGCAGATTATCATGGACACGCTGGAACACTCGACCGAGGAAGAGAAGCGCGACTGGGGCGTCATCAAGGAAAAGATCCGCCAGGATCTGAAGCGCTTCATCGTGAAGAACACCTCACGCCGGCCGCTGATCATGCCGGTAATCCTGGAGATCTAGTTTCAGTTTCAGTTTCGGTCTCAGCGGGCGCGCACCCTACTTCGCGGGCGCAGGCGCATCCGCCGGCCTGTCAAACAGCTTGTCGTCAATCGGCGGATTGATGTCGTACTTCTGGATCTGCTCGGTTGCGCTGGGCTCGCCGTTTTCGGTGATGGCGCGCTGGAAAGGCACAGTGAGCCCGTCCACCGGGCGCCAGTCCGAATAATCAATCGCGCGCTGCACCGGCCCGCGCTGCCCGACGTCGTCATAGGAAGCCCGCAATAACCGGCTGCTCTGCGGGTCCAGCGCCCACTTCACAGACACGCCGCTCCCGAAAATGTTGACGACCTGCGCCTCGGCGCCGCCCACCTTCTGCGTGCCGCCGAGCGTGAAAACGTATGCCGGATCAGCGGCATGCTGGGCCAGCGGGAGCCAGTCGCGCTTGAGCGAGTTCAGCCGGTTCTGCTTGAGGGAGGAGGGCATGTCGCGCGTGCCCGCTCCGGGCATGCTCATGAAGGCGCTGGTGGGACTGACCACCACCAGCATCTGGCCGGGAAGCTGTTCGGCGGTGACGGCGGCGCGCAGTTTGTCGGGGAACTGGATGGTGATGTCGTTGGTGAGGGTCATGGAACCCTGCGGCGTGTGCTGGGTAGCCAATACGACCTGGTGCAGCGCCTTCACGCCGGCGAGCTTGGCGCCCCCGCCGACGGCATTGACAAATTTTTCCACCAGCGCACGGGCCTTCGGGTCCGACTGCGTGGGCTGGCCGGCGCCGGCACTGGGCGAGGCGCCGGGCGCGGGAATGGTGATGTCAATGGGCGTCACCGGGCCGAGTGAAGATAGCGGCTTGCCGAACTGCTCTGCGTTGCCGACGACGAGAACGGCGAACTGTTCCGGATGAATGTACTTGCGCGCGACGGCGTTTACGTCGGCGGGCGTGGTCTTCTCAATCCCGGCGCGGAAGCGCTCCAGGAAGTCGGCGGGATAGCCGTAGAACTCGTAGAGCATGCGCTCGCCGAGGACTTTGTCCTTGGAATCGAAGTTGAAGATGAAGCGGTTCAGGATCGCGTCCTTGGCTTCGCGCACCTCCTGCCCGGTGGCGGGCCGGGTCAGCATGCCCTCCAGTTCGGAGCGCAGCGCCTGGATGGCTTCCACCGTGCTGGGGCTCTTGGTGCCCATACTGAAGCGCGCCATGCCGGGATGGTCGAAGGCAGCGCCGATGCCGCCGCCCACCGAATACGCCAATCCTTTTTCCGTGCGGATGCTCTTGAACAGGCGGGAGGAGAAGCCGCCGCCGAGAACTTCGTTCATCACTTCGACTGCGAAGTAGTCGGGGTTGTTGCGCGCGATGCCGAGCTTCACCATGCGGATCTCGCTCTGGGTGACGTCGGACTTCTCGATGAAAAAGATGCCGGGCTTCGGTTCATGGAAGGGAACAGCGAGCTTGTAAGATACGGGCGCACTTTCCCAGGACTCGAATGCCTGACGCAGGCGCCGCTCCATGGCGGCAGGATCGAAGTCGCCATAAATGCCAAGGATGATGTTGTTGGGATGGACGTAAGTCTGGTGCCATTTCAAAAGATCGTCGCGCGTGATGGCGGCGACGGTGGAGTACTCGGGAATGCGGGCATAGGGATTGTCGCGGCCATAGCCCAGCCGAGACGATTCGCGCCCGGCGATTTCTCCGATGTCGTCATTGCGGCGGGCGATTCCAGTCTCCAACTGCGTCTTTGCCAGCTCGATTTTGTCCGCGCGGAACGCGGGCTGGCGCAGCAGTTCCAGGAAAACTGGAAAGACCTCGTCCAACTTATCTTTCAGGCAATTAAACGAGATGGTGGTGGATTGCGAGCCGCCACCGGTCTCGACTTTGGCGGCACGGGTTTCGAGAAAGTCGTCGAGCTGATCGCCGGACCGGTTGGTGGTGCCGCCGGTGCGCCACACTTCGCCGTAGACATCGATCAGCCCGACCTTGCTCGCAGGTTCCGAGATGGAGCCTCCGCGGACGCGCATGAATCCGCCGACGATCGGCAGCTCGTGGTCCTCCTGAAGGAAAATCACCATGCCGTTGGAAAGCTGGATGCGCTTGGGTTCCTGCGGATGAAACGCCGGCAGCGGCGGGATCGGGATCTGCTTCCACGCGGCCGGCGGGCCGCCGGCGCCCGGCTTTTGCGACTTCACGCCGCTGGGAGGCTGAGTGGTTTGGGCGCCAGCGGGTTTTTGCGCTGCGGTTTGTGCCAACAGTGCGCTGGCGAGGAAAGCAGGGATGAAGATGAGAACGGACGTGCCGCGGAGGAATCTGCGAGTCATCATTTCTCCTCCGACTTCGGGGCTGGTGCAGCGCCTGCCATCTTGGTGCTTTCGATGATGCCGACGGTGCGGTTTTCGGGAACAAACGTTTTGGCGGCGACGCGGCGAATGTCGGCCTTGGTGACCTTGTCGTAGCGATCGAGCTGGCGGAAAAGCTCACGCCAGTCGCCGAAGCGTGCCTGGAAGGTGGCGAGTTGCGCGGCAAGGCCGGAATTGTTGCCGAGGCTGCGGATGAGGTCGGCCCTGGCTCTCGTCTTGAACATGGCGAGTTCTTCGTCGCTGACGTCGGAGGTCTTCAGGCGCTCGATTTCGGCGCGGATGGCGTCGCGGACTTCGTCGTTGCTGTGCCCGGGCGTCGGCACGGCATAGAAGGCGAACAAGTGGGGATACTTGACCCCGGGCCAGCCACTGAAGCCGGCGGAATCGGCGGCGATCTTCTTGTCGCGCACCAGGGAGCGGTACAGACGCGAGGTGCGCCCGTTGGACAGGATGTCGGAGATGGCGTCGTAGACCACGTCGTCGGGATCCCGATAGTCCGGGCGGTGGTAGCCCTCGATATAAATCGGCTGTGTGGCTTCCGTGAGCACGACCCGGCGCTCGGCGCGCTGCGGCGGTTCGAGGGTGGGATTCTCGATCGGCTGCGGCGCCTTCGCCAGTCGGCCAAAATATTTCTCGAGAATCGGCAGTGCCTGTTCGCTCTTGATGTCGCCCACGGCGGCGACCACCATGTTCCCGGGAACGTAGTAGGTGCGGAAGAATCGCTCGGCGTCGGTGGCGGAGAAGCGGTGGAGATCGGACGCCCAGCCGATGGTCGGGCGGTGGTAGGGATGCGCCAGGAATGCGGTCGCAATGAATTGTTCGTACAAGCGGCCGAAGGGACTGCTCTCGGTGCTCATGCGGCGCTCTTCGAACACCACGTCACGCTCCTTGTAGAACTCGCGCATGACCGGCTCGACGAAGCGGTCCGATTCCAGATAAGCCCAGAGTTGAAATCGGTTCGCCGGAAAGGAATAGTAGTAGACAGTCTGGTCGTCGCTGGTCTGGGCATTCATCCCGACGCCGCCGTTGTCCTCGATGATCTGCGGGTAGGCATTGCGCTCCACGTACTTGCCGGCTTGCTGGATGGCGTCCTGCCAGGCTTTCTCGAGCTCGGCGACCTTCTTCTCATCGCGGCCGATGCGCCGCTCCGCCTCCCGAATGTAGGCGGCATAAGCCTGCTCGACTCTTTCCAGCGCGACTTTCTCCGCCGGCCAGTTGGTGGTGCCGATGGCCCTCGTTCCCTTGAAGGCCATGTGCTCGAACATGTGGGCCAGGCCGGTTTCGTCCTTGGGATCTTGCACCGAGCCGGCGTCCACCAGCGTGAAGGCGGAGAACACCGGAGCCTCGGGACGCTCCATGACCAGCAGGGTGAGGCCGTTGGGCAGCTTGCGCACGGTGATGCGCTTCTCGAACGAAGCAATGTCCTGTGAGAGGAGTGGAACGGCAATAAAGAAGAGAAAGGCAAATAGCCGGGCGAGCCTTCTCATGAAACCTCCGTGCACCTGGCAACAAACCTAAAAACGTTACGCTGCGGCGAAAATGGCTGTCAAACGGAGTCCGGAGTCGGTGACGTCAAGCTGCTTGGGCAAGAATCCGGAAGGTGCGGTTCCTCCATCCAGGTTGAAGTACTGGAGGATGGAGAATAACAATCGAAGCTACGTCACCCCGAGTCGCGCAGCGACGACAGAACCCAGCCCGGCACGGGAGTCCGGGAAAACTCGAAAGATTAAGAGACCCGAGTCCTGCAGGGACGGCAGAACCCAGCCCCAGATTTGTCCCGTCTTAGCGAATGTAGGTCGTTTCCATGTCACTCTGCGAAATCCGATGCTTGTTCCGAATCTAGAACAAAAAAAGATTTTTGTTCGAAACGGGCTGCTCCTTCCTTAATAACCCGGCAATTGGGACCCTCCTATTTTCAGGGAGGTTGATATGAGGATGGGGTGCTGGCTCACCCTTTCCGCCGCACCTCCTGTCGAGGTTGCCCCACCCTTGTCTCGCCGGGAAGCGCCCACCCCGAAACGGAGTGACGGTGCGAGACAGGGTGGGTCGTTTCTGACTACTGTTCTCGAATCTGCAAAGCGTACATAACACACAGCAAATTTTCCGCGCTTGTCACAGACATCTTCCCCCAATCATGGGTATCCTTACGTAGAGGCGTGGGTTGTAGTGTCTTTACAACCCATTGTTTAGTTATTGGATAACAAAATCACCTTCCGGCCACACACAAACGTTATCTTATCGGTTAACTGCGCCACCTCACGGTTACCGTGGGTTACCTGCAGGTATACCGTGCGCAAGTTATTGGTTCTGCGTCTTGGGATGGGGAGGGGGCCGCAACGCTCACCGCGCTGCGATAATACCTTTCTAGATAACATGTCACATGATCGAACTCTAGCTTATCCCACCGAATGATAAGCTCTACCGCCAACTTCACCGAGGAGATTTCCTAAGATGCGGCATGTCATCGGCTGTCTGGCTCTGGCTGCTCTGTTGAGTCCGCTATGCGCGGCCCAGGAAACCGCGACCGAGCGCGAGGCGGCGCGTGACGTGGTGCAGAAGATCGCGACCCTGGAAAAGTCGCTCGACGTTCCTGCCATGGTGAAGAGGCTTACTGCGCCGAATCCAGAGCGCGACAAGGTGGTCGCGCGCGCCCGCGAGCTGATGGAGAAAGATCTGCTCGCCATGTGCGACGACATCACCACCCACCCGGAGATCGGATTTAAGGAGAAGCGCTCGGTGCAGGTGTTGACCGACTACCTGCGCGCGCACGGCTTCGAGGTGCAGATGGGAGTTGGCGGGCTGGAAACGGCGTTCGTGGGACGCTGGAAAGGGAACAACGGCAGGCCCAACCTGGGCGTGATCCTTGAATATGACGCGTTGCGCGGAACCAAGGGACCCTTCCATGGCGACCAGCACAGCGCACAAGGCCCGGTGGGGATCGCCACCGCGCTGGCCATGGCGGAGTACCTGCAGCGCACGAAGTCGCCCGGGAGCGTGGTGGTGTTCGGCACGCCGGGCGAGGAGATCATGCCGCCGGAAGCCAAAACGCAGATGTTCGAAGCGGGCGTGTTTAACGGGATGGATGTTGTCGTGCGCAGCCACTCGGTGATGCGGACATCGCGGCCGGCGCCGGGCTTTGGAACCTGCTGCATGAACATCGATGCGGTGAAATACATTTTCAGTGGCGCGCCGGCGCACCAGTTGACGTCCTGGAACGGACGCAACGCGCTGGAGGGCGTGATCCACCTATTCAACAACATCGATGCTATCCGCTCGAGCGTGCGGCCGGAGACGCGGATCCAGGGGATTATTACCGAAGGCGGCGCGGCGCCCAACGTGACGCCGGATCGCGCCGTCGCCGACATCTGGGTGCGCTATCCGGATGCGGTGTACGTCGCGCAGGTCAAGAGGATGGTGGACGATGCGGCGCGTGGCGCAGCGCTGGCCACCGGGACAAAAGTGAAGATTGAAGACTACGGCCATTCGCGCGACGGCATTTCGGTGGCGACATTGTCGGAGCTTGCCTTTGCCTACATGGTCAAGTACGGAGCAACCGCGGTGACTCCCGAACCGGAGAAGCCGGAAGGGTACGAGGAGACGGGCAGCCTGTCGAGCGCGGTACCGGGGGTGGAGGTGACGACGCAAACCTCGAATTCGTCCAACCACACCTATGAAATGGAAGCTGATGCGCTGCAGGAGATCGGGCATCACGGGTTCGTGGTGGATGCGGAAACCATGACGGCGGTCTTGTTCGACTTTGCCACGCACCCGGATTACCGGACGGCGGTGAAGCGCGAGTTCGACACCATCCGCGGCTTGTTTGACGAATACCAGGCGGCGCTGCGGATGGTGTACACGGTGCCGAATGTGGCGGAGCCGAAGTAGTTGCAGAACCGGCGAATCAGCGCGCGGCAGCAGCCATTCTCAACAAGGACCGCCGCACATTTTTTGAGCACTGCCAATGGACGTGGGTCCGGGAAAAACATGAAAGCCGATAAGGGTCAATTCGACGCCGTTCTATCGCGGATGCTGCACACTCCACCGCAGAAAACGGCGGAGATAAAGGCTGGCAAGAAGGCCCAGGCGAAGCCTAAGCTTTCTCGGAAGTCAGCGCGGTAATCGTCAGAGGCGCGAAGCCGCAGAGCCGCCGCACTGTCTCAATGAAGGGGTCAGCATCGTTGTGCCGATGTTTCCGCAGATAGCGATGCAGGTGCCTGACTTAGAGTTTGTGGAACTAGCCTGTCACGCCACGCTTGCGCAATGAAAACGCGGATTCGACGCTGTTGGCCGTCATGTCTCCCCGCGCGTACTCGGCGATGATGTAGTTCACGGTCTGGTGACGGTTTGTGAACTGCGGCGCAAGTGCCGAAGGGTAAACGCCGCGTTGGTCGGTATAGACGTTCTCAGTTTCGGGGCTAATGTGAGCGGTGACGAATCCGCGAATCGTCTCTATCTGGGCATTGGAAACGTGCCGAAACCGAGCCTGGCCGCCACGCTGCACAGCGCCCCTGACAACCTGCTTCTGCGCCTTCGCGTAGCTAACTCCCTTGCCCTTGATTCGGCCGCCAATGTACGTCTCGTCGATTTCTACCGTGCCGCCGAGCTGTTCAGGATTCGATTCCTGCATGGCCTCACGGATTCGATGATTCAGATACCAGGCGGTCTTGTAACCGCCGATGCCCAGGTCGCGCTGGAGTTGCATCGCGCTGATACCCCTCTTCGCGTTTAGCATGATTGCAATGGCGTGGAACCAAACTATCAGCGGCAGATGTGTGTCAGCAAATAGCGTGCCCGACGTTGGCGAGAACTGCTCACGGCAATCGGAGTTGCGGCAAATGTAAAACCACTTCCGGCGATTGGTCTTGTCTTCGGAGCGGGTCTTAGAGCGGCGGCGATCAGGATTGGTCACAGGGCGTTCATACTTCTCGACGTTATGATCGCCGCATGTTGGGCAGCGCACGGTGCCATCAGGCCAGCGCATTTGCTCGATGTAGGTCAAGCAATCGTCGTCCGTCTTGAATTTCGCGGTTGCTTCGCGGATGTTCATTTTGGACCGCCTTTGCGCAGATCGAACATCACCTTGGTCAACAACATCACGGCGATTGCGCAAGCCAATGTGATTAGTGCCGTTTTCAGCATGCCCCACATGCTACACCGAG
The DNA here is from genome assembly GCA_020073185.1 of Terriglobia bacterium. Taxonomy (NCBI): domain Bacteria; kingdom Pseudomonadati; phylum Acidobacteriota; class Terriglobia; species Terriglobia bacterium. Next base: position 54,798 of record JAIQFT010000014.1, on the reverse strand, counting down.
GCCGTATTTGTGTCAAGTGAATAATCGTGCTTTCTGATCACCCTGCCTATTGAGCTGAGCCACGCTGGCCGGCCACACTAACCCTGCACCACGGCGCTCGCTCGTGGTATAAAGCCAAACGCACCAATACGCCTATTTGGAGGTCCTATTGTGAAACGCACTGGCGTTTGCCTTTTGCTATTGTTTTTTGCGTTCTGCCTGGCGGTTCAGGCGCAGCAAACCATCACCATCGGGTTCACGGTATCCAAGACCGGAGCCCTCAACGTCGATTCCCTGGAGCAATACAACGGCTTTGAACTCTGGCGCGACCAGGTGAACGCCGCTGGCGGTATCAAGGCGGGCGGGAAGAGCTACCAGGTCAAGTTCGCTAGTTACGATGACGAATCGCAATCCAAACGCGTGCAGCAGCTTTACTCGCGTTTGATCCTGGAAGACAAGGCCGACTTCCTGTTCAGCCCCTACTCCTCCCCCTTGACGACCAGCGCGTCCATCGTTTCGGAGCAGTACGGGAAAGTGATGCTCACGACGGGCGCAGCCGACGAGAAGACCTACAAACAGGGCAACAAGTACCTGTTCCAGATGTTTGCGCCGGCGGCGCAATACCTGGAGACGGCGATTGATGCCCTCAAGGCCAAGGACCCCAAGGCGACCGTCGCGTTCGTGTACGAGGACGCGGCCTTTTCCGTGGCGGTCGTGAATCCGGCCAAGCCGTACGCCCAGCAGCAAGGATTCGACGTGGTGTTCAGCGAAGCGTACGCTCCCAACACCACCGACTTCAGCGCCATTCTGGACAAGGTCACGGCATCGAAGGCGAAGGTCCTGATGGGCGGAGGGCATTACGCCGACGGTTCCACGCTGGCAAGGCAGCTGTTCGCCCGCAAGGCGAAGATGAACATGGTCACGCTGCTGGTGGCGCCGGACAGCCCGAAATGGTCGGAGCTGGGCGATGCCGCGATCGGCGTCAGCGTTCCGTCGCAATGGGAGCCGCAGTTGTCGGTGAAGCCGCAGTTCGGACCGACGGTGGCGGATTTCAATAAAGCGTATACGGCGAAATACAACACCGAGCCCAGCTATGAGTCGGCGGGTGGCTACGCCGCCGGCCTGGTCCTGCAGCACGCCATCGAGCAGGCAGGGAGCATTGACTCGGCGAAGGTCGCCGGGGCGCTGAACGGGCTGGATGCGATCACCTTTTACGGGCGCACCAAGTTCTCCACCACGCCCAGTGAGCATGGCCTGCAAATCGGGCACACCATGGTCATCGCTCAGTGGCAGAAGGACAAATCCGGGAAGCTGATCAAGCAGGTCATCTGGCCGCTCGCCAACAAGAGCGCCAACCACGTCTATCCCATTCACTGAAACGCTCTGGCCAGCGGCAAACCGCGGATAGCCGCTTGCTGCTGGCCCATTCCGGCATCAAGAGGTAGAGCATGGGCGGCATTTTGGCCTCAATGATTGATGGCGTGCTGGTCGGCTCGGTCTACGGCCTGGCGGCCATGGGTTTGAGCTTGATCTGGGGCGTGATGGACGTCATCAATCTCACCCATGGCTCCATGATTGCGTTGGGTATGTTCGGCATGTACATGCTGTTTACCGCGATCTCCACCAATGCATACCTCCTGCTGTTGCCGGTCATCGTTGGAGGACTGGTCCTCGGAGTGATCGTGTATTGGATGTCGGTGCACTGGGTGGTAGGACGGCCGGTGCTGATGAGCCTGCTGGCCACCTTCTCCGTCAATATGATGGTGATCGGCATCGGCACCATCATCTGGAGCACCAGCCCTTACAACGTCAACTTCAGCCTGCCAGGCATCACCGTTGGCGCGTACACGTTCACCGGCAACCACATCGCGGCGGCGATTTCGGCCATCGTGGTAGCGCTGGCGTTGGAGCTGTTTCTGTTCCGCACCCGGATCGGTAAAGCCATTCGCGCCGTCGCACAAAACCGCGATGCCGCCGAGTTGATGGGCATCTCCTCCACGGCGGTGCTCGCCACCGCCTTCGGCATCGGCATCGCGCTGGCGGCGTCGTCGGGCGCCCTGGTCTCCACTTTGTTTCCCTTCACTATTCTTTCCGGCGGGGTTTACGAGCTGAAGAGCTTCGTGGTGACCGTATTGGCGGGGCTGGGCAAACCGGTGGGCGCGCTGGTCGCCGGTGTGCTGCTGGGGTTGCTGGAAGGACTGGTGACACCGTTTATCGCGGTTAGTTGGGTGCCGCTGATCGAGTTCGCGCTGTTCGTCGTGGTACTGATCTTCTTCCCGCGCGGGATCTTCGCGAGGAAAAACGCGTGATTGTTCGCCGGCCGTTGTTCTATCTGATCCTGATTACTGCGGCGCTGTTCATCGCCATCCCGGTGCGAACCAATAACGTCCCCCTGCGCGAGGACCTTCTGCTGGTGGCCGTGGCCATCATCCTGGCCAGCAACCTCAACCTGATGATCGGTTACACCGGGTACGTCAACTTCGGCAACATCGTGTTCTACGGGCTGGGCGGATACATCGGGCTGTACCTGGTGACGGTGAAGGGCTGGCCCCTGATCTGGGCGTCGCTGGCGGCGGGCGTAGTGGTCATGATCTTCGCCCTGCTGTTCGGCCTGGCTATCTTGCGATTGCGCGGAGCATACTTTGCACTCGCCACCATCGGTATTTTGCAGGCGGTGCAGTCCTTCGTCTCCAATTTCGACCCGTGGGGCCGTTCCACCGGCATGTATGTTTCTTTCGAGGTGTATGCACCGCTGGGCGGCGCCATGCGGGCCCTCTGGATTACCTATTACCTGGTCGTCGGCGTGATGGCGCTGTCGCTAATTCTGAGCCTGGGCATCAAAATCTCGAAATTTGGCTTGGGCTTGTTTGCCATCCGCGAGGATGAAGACGCGGCGGTGGTGCTGGGGGTCAACACCACCGTGTACAAGGCCATCGTCTACAGCGTGTCGGCATTTCTGCCGGCGGTGGCGGGCGCGCTAATGTTCTTCAAGAACGGCATGATCGATCCCCTGGGGGCCTTCGAGCTCATTGCCTCGATCGAGGCGATCGTGATGATGATGCTGGGCGGTCAGGGCACGGTCGTGGGCGCGGCGCTGGGAGCGGGGCTGTATGAACAACTGCGGTCGTCGCTGCTGACCTCGCCCAAGCTTTCCAACTTCCACCTGGTTATTGCCGGCGGCTTGCTGCTGCTGGTAATCCTGTTTGCGCCGGGTGGGCTGATCGGTTGGCTGTACAAACTCGTACCACGGGCACGGAAGGTGCTCGAATGAGCGCGCTGCTGGAAGGCAAGGCGGTCACCAAGCGCTTCGGCGGACTGCTGGCAGTCTCCGATGTGAGCTTCGTTTTGAACGAAGGCGAGATCCTCGGCCTGATCGGCCCCAATGGCGCCGGGAAGACGACGCTGTTCAACGTCGTGAATGGGGTGTACAAGCCCGACGGCGGAACCTTCATCTTCGCCGGACAGGACATTACCGGATGGCCTTCCAATAAGCTGGTGCACAACGGCATGGCGCGCACCCACCAGATCGTCAAGCCGCTGAACGAAATGACCGTGCTCGACAATGTCACCGTCGGCGCCTGCTTCGGGAGAGAATATCTGGGTCTGCGCGCGGCGCGCGAGATCGCACTGAAGGTGCTGGAGCGGGTACACATGGCCGACCGCGCCAACATCCTGGCGAAGCATCTGACCATTGCGGGGAAGAAGCGGCTGGAAGTGGCGCGTGCGCTGGCCGCCAAACCCAGGCTGCTGCTGCTGGATGAGGTGCTGGCAGGGCTGAATCCCACCGAGGTCGCGAAGATGCTGGAACTGATCCGGGCCATCCGCGATCAAGGAGTTTCCATCATCATGATCGAGCACTTGATGCACGCGGTGATGGCCGTTTCCGACCGCGTGATGGTCCTGAATTTCGGCCTGAAGATTGCCGAGGGCAAGCCGGACGAGGTGGTGCGCGATCCGGCGGTCATCGAAGCCTACCTGGGCAGCGCCGACATCGCCGACAAGTTGCGGGAGGTGCAATGACGGATGTTGCCCTCGAAATCGAGAGCCTCGAGTCCGGTTACGGCGAGGTGCAGGTGCTGTGGGGTGTGTCACTCAGGGTGCGTACCGGGCAGTTAACCACCATCCTGGGCGCCAATGGAGCGGGCAAGTCCACCACGCTGCGCACCATCATGCATTGGCTGAAGCCGTGGAAGGGACGGGTGATGCTGGATGGCCAGGATGTCACGCGCCTGTCCATGCATGCCAAGGCGCAGAGGGGTTTGGTGCTGGTGCCCGAAGGGCGGCAACTGTTCAGCGATATGACGGTCGAGGAGAACCTGCAAATGGGCGCGTACCCGCCGCGCACACGGAAAAATGTCCCCAAGAACCTCGATCGCGTGTACACACTGTTCCCACGGCTGCAGGAGCGCAAGCGCCAACTGGCCGGAACCCTGTCGGGCGGTGAGCAGCAGATGTTGGCGGTGGGCCGCGGGCTGATGCAGGAGCCACTGGTGCTCATGATTGACGAGCTGTCGCTCGGCTTGTCCCCCTTGCTGGCGCAGCAGCTTTTCCTTACGTTGAAGAAGCTGAAGCAGGAGGGGATCACCATCGTGCTGGTGGAGCAGAACGTTCACCTGGCGCTGGCGCTCGCCGATTACGCCTACGTCATGGCCGAAGGCCGGGTGCGGCTGGAAGGGCCGGCACAGCAAGTGGAGAACATGGACGAGGTCCGGAGCGCTTACCTGGGGCTGTAAGTGGCGCGTCGAGATTCCGGAAGCAGGAACATGGAAACCGGTTCCAGCAAGTTCTACGCGGGCACATCGGGGTGGGCGTACGCGGTGTGGAAGCCAGACTTCTATCCCCCCAAGCTGCCGCAAAAAGATTTCCTCAAGTTTTATTCCACGCAGTTGAATGCGGTCGAGGTCAACTACAGCTTTCGGCGCATGCTGAACGAAAAGATCATCGCCTCGTGGATGGCGCAAACCCCGCAGCATTTCCGCTTCGCGCTCAAGGCGCACCAGGCGATCACCCATTTCCGCCGGCTCAAAAATGCGCAAGAGCCGTTGCAGCGCTTCGTGGATTCGATACAGCCGTTGGCGCAGGCCGAACGTCTGGGGCCGGTCCTGTTCCAGTTACCGCCGGACCTCAAGGCTGATGCGCACTTGCTAAACTCGTTTCTCGAGCTGGCGCCACGCCGGCTGCGCGTGGCGTTCGAGTTTCGCCATGCATCCTGGTTCAACGCTGACGTATTTGCGGTCTTGGAGCGACACAACGCTGCGCTGTGCATCGCGGAAAGCGATAAATTGGCGTCGCCTGAAAGGTTTACCGCTGACTTCGCCTACTTCCGCTTGCGGAAGCCGGAATACTTGAAGACAGAGCGGCAGCAGATCGCGACGGCGATGCGTAAGCGCCTGAACCAAGTCGGCGAGATCTACGCCTTCTTCAAGCACGAGGAGCGCCCAGACAGCCCGCTGTATGCGCGAGAACTGCTGGAGGCGGTCGCCGGTGGATCAAGCGCTGCCGCTTAGCTCTACTGTCTCCGGTCGCGGTGAACCAGCACCACTGACATACGACGGGAACCCACCTGAGTATCGCGCCAGTGGAAACTTATCGGACATAATCGCGGCGTGGCTATTTCTGCGCTCAACGAGCGAGTGCTCTCCGGGTTTGTCGACTACCTGAAGATCGAGAAGGGGCTGGCGCGGCTGTCGGTGGAAGCCTATGTCCGCGACCTGAAGCAGTTTTCCGACTTTCTGCAGCGGCCGAAGCCGGCGCGTGCGCTGCTGCGCGCCCGGCGGCAGGACGTCCGCGACTTTCTCGGCCGCCTGTTCTCGCAGCAGGCGGACGGACGCTCGGTGGCGCGCAAGCTCTCCGCGCTGCGGCAGTTCTACAAGTACCTGTTGCTCGACCGGATGATCGAGCACGATCCCACGTTGAACATTGACACGCCGCGGCAGTGGAAGGTGCTGCCGAAAGCGCTGTCGTGGGCGGAAACGGAAAGCTTGCTGACCCCAAAGGCACCACAGGTTGGAGACCCATGCCACACGAACCCGAGTCGAACGGCGATCGCGGCGCGCGACCGGGCAATGCTGGAGATGCTGTACGCCGGGGCGCTGCGCGTCAGCGAGGCGGTCGGCGTTGGCCTGAATGATCTGAAGAACGAACAGGGATGCGTGCTGGTGCGCGGCAAGGGGGACAAGGAGCGCATCGTGCCGCTGGGGCGCGCGGCGGTGGAAGCTTTGCAGCACTATCTGGCCGGACCGAGATCGGTGTTGGCGGGACAGCGAAGTTCACCCCTTCTGTTCATCGCGCGAGGGGCACGGCGCCTGACGCGGCAGCGCGTGTGGCAAATCGTGCGCGCGGCGTCGCAGGCGAGCGGACGGGCGGCGTCGCCGCACATGCTGCGCCACAGTTGCGCGACGCACATGGTGGAAAACGGCGCCGACCTGCGCACGGTGCAAACCATCCTCGGTCACGCGGATATCTCGACGACGCAGGTGTACACCCACGTCGCGATTGACCGGCTGAAGACGGTGTTCATGCAGCATCATCCACGGGCGAAGAGAAGGAGTTGGTAGTTGGGAGTTAGCAGATTGAGCGCGCAGAGAGGACAGGACGGACGGGTCGCGAAGACCGCGGTCGAGAAGGGCGTCGCAAATTTCCTGCGCAGCCTGCGCGAGCGCAATGCTTCGCTTCACACCATCCACGCCTACGCGCGCGACCTGGGCGAGTTTGCACAGTACGCCGGCGAGGCGACTTGGGGCGCCATCGATCACGTGCGCATCCGCGGTTTCCTGTCGCATCTGTACGAACGAGGACTGAGCAAGACCTCGGTGGCGCGGGCGCTGGCCGCGGTGCGCTCGTTGTACCGCTGGCTGGCTCGCGAGGGCATTGTCGAGCAGAATCCAGCGGCACTGGTGGCAACGCCACGGCTTGCGAAGAAACTGCCGCGCGTGCCGACGATCGAGGAGATCAATACCGTGCTGGACGGTGGGATGCCGGACGCGGCGGCGTTCCCGGAGCGCGATCGCGCGATCCTGGAACTGCTGTACGGTTGCGGGTTGCGGAACTCGGAACTGGTGGGCATGAACCTTGCCGACATTCACTGGTCGAACGGCGTCATCCTGGTGCGCGGCAAGGGTAGCAAGCAAAGAGTGGTGCCCTTCGGCGAGTCGGCGGGCGCCGCGATTTCGGCGTACCTGCCGGCACGGGAGGCGGTATTGAAAGCGCGGAAGAAGTCGTCGCCGGCGCTGCTGGTGAACCGCCGCGGCGGACGGCTGACGACGCGCAGTGTGGGGCGGATCGTAAAGAGTGTCGCGGTGGCGCGGGGGCTTCCGCCGGACCTGCATCCCCACACGCTACGGCACGCCTTTGGCACGCACCTGCTGGAGGAAGGTGCCGACCTGCGGGCCATTCAGGAGATGCTGGGACATGAACGATTGGCCACGACCCAACGATACACGCAATTGTCCATGAAGCATGTGATTCAGGTGTACGATGCAACTCATCCGCGAGCGAAATGAGCGACTGCCTAGAGGTGCAGGAGTATGTCTTCGATCGAAACGGTGGCGAATCCGGCGATCGGCGGTGGAGCGGATTCGTCTCATAAGAGAAAGGTACGGAAGCGCGGGCTGGGGTCGGTAAACCGAGAGCTTTGGCTGCTGCTGGCGATGTTTGCGATCGCGCTGTTACTGAATTTGATGGTAGCGGAGCACCGCATGCTGCTCGGCGTCTACGTGCTGCCCACGATCTTCTCGGCCTATTACTACGGCCGGCGGCATGCGGTTCTGACCGCCTTGGCCAGCGTGTTCCTGATCCTGGCGCTCGCTTACGTCAATCCCATCGTGCTGGGAAAGAGCTTCGATTTCATCGCCGAGGAGCCGTGGTTCGATTTCATGGTGTGGGGCGGAACACTGCTGGTGATCGCCTACCTGATGGGCACGCTCTATGACCGCAAGGAAGAGCACCTGCGGGAATTGCGGCAAAGCTATGAAGGCATTTTGATGATCCTGCAGCACATCGCGTCGGACAACAAGTACAGCCAGAACCACCCGTTCCGCGTATCGCTAACGGCGAGCAAGATCGCCGAGCAGATGGAACTGGGCTCACAACGGGTGGAGGACGTGCGCGCAGCCGCGCTGCTGCACGAAATCGACAAAGTTGGGATCTCCAACGAGATGCTGTATCAGGCTGCGAACATGACCCCCGCGGAACTGGACCAGATCCAGGCGAGTCTGGCGCAAGGACGAAAGCTGCCGCCGGCCAAAGGCGGAGCCCTGTGGCGAATTATCCCCACGTTGCTGGCACATCATGCGCTGATGGAGAAGGCAGAGCAATCGCAACTTTTGCCGAACGCGCCGCTGGAGGCGCGCATTCTGCTGGTGTCGGACGTATACGATTCGCTGACCAGCGCCAAGAACGCGCGCATCTCGCCATCGGAAGCGATGGAGCGGATTTCCCAGCGCGCCGGCATCGAGTACGACGCGGACGTTGTGGATGCCATGATCCAGATCTTCCGCAGACGCGGGACGCAACCGGGCGAGCCGGAGATGAGGACGTTCGGCGTGGATTAGGGGTGAGCGATCTCCCAACTAGTCGGCAGCGCTGCGAAGCTGTTTGGGTTCATGCAGTCGGCGACGCCCTGCTCTGACGGCACCGCAGGCAGAATCCAGTACACTCCAGATCCGTCCCCGGGTTGGGACCACTTTACTGTGCCGATCGGCAAGTATGGTCCAGGATATACGGTTACGTCGGCGGTGCCGTCGGCCGCGGTGATGGTAACGTGCCCGACAGCCTTCGCCGTGATGACGGGCGGGTTATCAGCGGATATGCCCACGATTGTCGGGTCACTCGATTCCCACGCGAGGCCGGAACCGCTGTCCCGAGCCTGGGATCCATTTACCGCTCAGAAGTCGCAAGCCTTGCGAAAGGCTACGTTGGAAACGGCGTCCGATGGAAAGAGGGTTTTCCGAATCCCCCAGTCACCTGCAATAAGTTCGTCGCAGATGTTTTACAAGAGGCTTCAGATGCGACGATGCTTCAAGAGCCTCCTCCGACAAGGACGTTCACCAACCGTTTCGGCCTGAGCAGGACTATCAATTTTCTCGCTGCCGATTGGGCTAATCCTACCAGGAGCGCTGGGTGCTGGAAAACTGTGGCTGCGGGCCCAGATGACGCGCGCCCAGGGGATATACTGGCTACGGGATACCCCCCCGGTGGGCCGGACGGCACTGGACACGTCGGTATCGTTGTACAACCCAACGCAGGAACTCCTAACTTCAAACTAGCCTCCGCAGCGGATGTTCCACCGTACTTCTGGACTTTGGAGCAGAAACAGACCTTCATCCGAGGTACAGTGACGCTGACCGACTACGGTTTTCGTCTTTCGGGGTTCGATCCTAGCAATCCGACCAGCAATCAAGGTCTGAAGCAAGACTCGTTTGTCAGGAGGTTCATGTGTTACTAACGACTGCAGCTGGCGAACCTGGAATTCCGACGCCTTGGCAGCTTCGCTTAGGAGTCGGGCTTGTCTATTTCGTTACGGCTCTGTTTCTCGGAGATTGGGCTCTCTACACGGAAATTGTCTATGAGGCCGCAGATCGCAACATTCCCATAGTATTATATCCTATGGTTGCTGCGGTCCTGCTGCTCGTCGTTGCGACCCTGGTTGCTTTCTTGAAACCCAGACTCAGCGCCAAAATAGGGATAGCCGGTTGCGCGATTGCTCTGCCTGTCTGCCTATTGGCGTTTCTCACGACGCAATGGCAGTTCACGGTGCATAACTACTCCGGTCAGGTATCGAGAGAGGCCTCAATCATCATGGTTGGAGTGGCAGGGGTAGTGTCCGCGATCAGATTGCGCCAGCCACGACGACCAGTGTCGGGCACCCAGCACTAGCATGGGGTTTAGGCTGATTTATTTCGGGCGGCAGTGTGGCTGGGGACGTTCCGCTGAACATAGCAGGTCAGAGCAGTATTGTTGTACCGGTTCTCCAGAAAGCCGATGGCACGTTCATTGGCGCCACCTATGGACCTGATACAAACGGATCTTGGCAATACGCCATCGTCGCTTTCGATGCTGGTGCAAACGTCAAGTGGACCAAGACCGGCGGGGCATATTCGTGGCCATACATGGCTACGGCAGATGGAAATGTGCTTGTCGATTCGCAGGCTTCTGCAACAGATCCCGTAATGCTCTTAACCTTGGACAGCAATGGAAACGAGACGGTTCGGGTGCCAGAAGATTGGAGCCTTCTCTCCTGGACGGGCAATTCTTACCGATATGGTTCTATCGTCTCCTTCCAGTCTGTCCTTCCTGTTCTTGCCGCCTCATATGCGGCTATCGTGGGTGGAGATTGTCCGGAACTCCGTTGAAAGTTAGCGACCCTCGAACCTTCATAAGCTACGCAACCGCAATGGCGAATTATCCCCACGTTGCTGGCACATCATGCGCTGATGGAGAAGGCAGAGCAATCGCAACTTTTGCCGAACGCGCCGCTGGAGGCGCGCATTCTGCTGGTGGCGGATGTATACGATTCGCTGACCAGCGCCAAGAACGCGCGCATCTCGCCATCGGAAGCGATGGAGCGGATTTCGCAGCGCGCCGGCATCGAGTACGACGCGGACGTTGTGGATGCCATGATCCAGGTCTTCCGCAGACGCGGGACGCAAGCGAGCGCGGTGGAGATGAGGACGTTCGGCGTGGATTAGGGTGCGCGATCTCCCAACTAGTCGGCGGCGGTGCGAGGCTGCCGGGGTTCATGCAGGTCCAACCACAAACCCATCACCCGGGATTTCAATTCCGCTGTCAGTTGGTTGTAGTTGGCTTCGGGATTATCCGCCGGTTGCGGCGGGTAGATGGGGTCGCCAAACGCGATGTGCAGGCCGGTGAACTTCTGAAATCCCTTGCCGCGCGGCCAGGCTTCGAAGAATCCTTCCAAGGCGACGGGACAGATCGGCACCTTCAGATGTGTCGCGAGGATGGCCGCACCTTTCTTGAAGACCTTGGGCGTGCCGTCAATACTGCGCTCGCCTTCCGGGTAAAGGATGAGGACCTTGCCACGACGTAGGCCATAAGCCCCGGCACGCATGGCGGGAACGAGGTTGGCGTCGGGATCCACGGGTACAAGCTTGAGCGAACGTGCCAGCGCGCGGAGGATGCCGTTGCCGAAAATCTCGCTGGTGCCGACGTAGAAAGCGTCGCGCAGGACAGAGTAGGGAAGCGTGCTCACCAGCACCGCGGGGTCGAGGAAGCTCTGGTGATTGGGGGAGATGATGAACGGCCCGCGCTGGGGAAGCTTCTCGATTCCGGTGACGGTGAGGCCGAAACGGTCGCGTACAAAGAGGTTGAAAAGGCGGCCAACGAGATACCAGCCGCGTTCCGCGATGGGCTTGCGGTGGGCCACGGCGAGCACGTCGGGATCGGTGGGGTCGGTGTTGAGAATCGAATCCCAGGCGGCGCGCTCCTGAGTGCGTCCGGCACGCCCGACGCTCTGGCGGACGGCGTCCACCAGTTCACGTACCGTGTAAACCTCGGAGACGACAGCGTCGGGCACCTTGGCGCCGAGTTCGCGCTCCAGCGCCACCAGCAGTTCGACGCGCTCCATGGAGTCGAGACCGCGGTCGAGTTCCAGGTTGTCACGGGGATGCACCTGGGTTTTGCCGGCCTTGGCGGCACGCACAATGACTTCCATGGCGCGCCCGACCTCCGGTTCAGCCAGCCATTGCCGCTCTTCGTCGGTTAACGGACGCGCCAGTTCTCCGCCTTGATCTTGCCCCGCGGCTTGGCCTTCCTTGACGCGGCGGTCCACTTCAAAGCGCTTGATCTTGCGGGTCGTGGTGCGGGGAAGCTCGTCTTGCCAGATATCGAAGCCGAGGATGCGTTTGGTGCTCGGCAACTGCGTGGAGAGAGTTTCGATGTCGAAGCGGATGATCTCGCGGGCGTTGACGATCTTTCGCTCGCGCAGCACTTCAAAATTAGGAACCACGACGGCGTGCAGGCGTTCGGCGAATGGCTCGCCGGGTTTTCCCTGAAGGCCGAGAACGCAGATTTCCTTGATGTAGGGGCTCTTGAGGTAATGCGCCTCGATTTCTTCCGGGTAGATGTTCTTGCCGTTGCTAAGAACGATGACTTCCTTCTCGCGGCCGGTGATGAAGACATTGCCGTCAGCATCGGGGTAACCAAGATCACCCGTGTGCAGCCAGCCGTCGCGGATGACTTCGGCAGTGGCTTCCGGGCGGGCGTAGTAGCCCTTCATGACAAGAGGGCCACGGACAAGGAGCTCGCCGATGGCGGGGCCTGTGCCGTCTTCGCGCGGCTTGGGATCACCGAATTTCAGCTCCATTCCGTGGAGAGGCTTGCCGATGGAGCCAATGACGTTGTCGTGCGGAGGAGTCCCGATCGCGCCGCCGGTGGTTTCGGTGAGGCCGTAACCCTGGAGCAGTTCGAAACCCATGGCATGGAAGTCGCCGGCGATGCCGGCGTCGAGCTTCGAGCCGCCGGAGATCAGGTAACGCATTTTGGGGCCGAGCATCACATGTACCGGACGGAAGAGCAGCTTGCCCAAGTTCACTCCGAACCGGCGGCAGAAACGCGACAGTTGCAGAAGCCAGCGGAAAACGGTTTCCGCGAGCCGGCCGCGCGCGCCAATTTCTTTGTGAATGCGTTCGTGGATCAGGTAGAAAAATTGCGGCACGCAGCAAAAAAGGGTGATGTCGCGCTCGCGCAGCGCACGGAGAAGTCCTTCGGTATTGAGCGACTCCAGGAATACGACGCGGGCGCCGCCAGCCAGAGGAAGTAGCAGGTTGGCCATTTGCGCCAGAGCATGGAACAAGGGCAGCACGCCGAGAATGGCGTCGCGCGGGGTGATGTCGAGCAGCCGAAACACGCCTTCGGTCTCGGCGTGGAAGTTGTCGTGGGTGAGCATCACGCCCTTGGGATCGCTCGTGGTTCCGGAGGTATACAGAATAGCGGCGGTGTCGTCGCCGGGAGTCACTACCGGTGTGAATCCGTCCGGACCGAGCTTCAGAAGGGTTTCGAAGTCGGGGCCAGAAACGGGAGATTCCGCCGGTTCGAGAAGCATGAGTCGAATTGCGCTGCCGGCAACAGCACGCTGCGCGGTGGGCAGGTGCTTGGCGTCAACGAAGAGCAGGGAAGAGCCGCTGGCGCGAAGCAGTTTGGCGACCTGATCGGCATTGAAAGCTATATCGAGCGGAACGGCGACCATACCAGCCGCCACCGTCCCAAGGTATGCGGCAATCCAGCGCGGGCCGTTGGCGGCGAGGATGGCGCAACGCGAGGCGCGCTCCACGCCGCTGGTCAACAGCCATCGGCCGAGCGATTCGGCCATGGTGCGCAATTGCGAATAGGTGAGGCGTTCGACCGGCCCGTCAAAGCGTTGTATTTCGACCGCGATGAGATCGGGCCAGCGTTCTACCGACTGCAGAAAACGGTTGTAGAAGTTCGCCATGAGCGGAAGCGTGAGTGTACCGGAGTTGGCACCGAGAGCGCAGCAGGAAAGGTGCGCAGCGGCGGCGGCAAAGGATCAGCGACCAGAGGTGAACCGCGGCCGGCTAGAGACGACGCTCACGCCCGCACTGGTCGCGCACCCGAATCGAGTTGGCGGGTTGCGTCGCGCGGCTCCGCTAACTCTTCGTTTCACTGAGGAGCCTGCGAGCGGCGTCGGCTTCGGCGAATTTGGGATCGAGCTGAAGTGCGCGCTGCAAATGCAGGCGAGCATTCGCGGTCTGCTTTTGCTTCCCGTAGGCAATGCCCAGGTGATACTCGTAGGTAGCGTTCTTCGGCACCCTCTTCAGGGCCTCCTGTAGGAGGTCAATGGCGGACCCGTAGGCGCCTTTCTGGATGTAGGCGCAAGCCAGCGTGTCGGCGGTATTGGGCGACTCGGGCATACCGCGGCGGGCGGTTTGCGCTAACGACAAGGCCACGTCGGCGTTGCCGCCATGCTGCAGCAGCAAGTAGGCCAGGTTATTGGCCGCCACTGGGTGGTCAGGCGCCACATCCATCGCTTTCTGGTACATGAGCTGCGCATTCTGCCAGTCATTCTTGGACTCGTAAACCAGTCCCATGAGCACATACGGACGGACGTCCTTCGGGTTCTGCTGTGACCAATTCTGGTACGTGGCAATAGCCTTATCGGCGGACCCGAGCGCAATCTGCACCTGGGCGAGAGTAGTGTAGGACAGGAAGCTGTTGCGATCGAGTTCGATGGCCTTGCGGAGATGTTGCTCGGCATTGGCGAAATCGCGCGTTTGCGCCTCGATCGCGCCCAGCATGGCATAGTAAGCGGCGTTGTTGGGCGCCTTGGCGATCTGGGCGGAGATGCGAGGGATGATCCGCGAGGGAAGCTGCTTCTGGGCGGCATTACTGGCAATCAGCATTTCCATTGCCTCCGCCGCGTTGGCATCGCGTTCCAGCGCTTGTTCGAAGAGTTGATCCGCTTCCTTGTAGCGGGCCTGCGCTACCCTCAATTCTCCCAGGCGGATGTAGCCCAGGGGATGCTGCGGCGCGACCTGGATGGCCTGGTTGAGGTCAGCTTCCCCGGCGGGGATCTGCTTCCGGTTAGCTTCGGCCATGCCGCGCAACACATATCCTTGCGGCGCCTTGGGCTGGGTCTGAACGACCGCCTGCCCAACGCTGTACACGGTGTCCCAATCTCGCTTGCGCAGGGCGATGGCGGCGAGAGCCAGTTGAGCCTCGACCAAGTCGGGCCGCAAGCGGACCGCTTCCCGGAGTTCCTTTTCTGGTCTCGCCGTATCGCCGGCCATGTCGGAAGCCAAGGCGAGGAAGTAATGGGCGGTCGCGTTGCCCGGGTCCTCCTTGAGGGCGGTTTCCAGCAACCGTACCGCATCAAAGGCCTTGTTCTGCACCAAGCGAATTCGACCCTGAGCGATGAGAGCATCCGGGTCCTTCGGATTTTTCTTCAGGACCTCATCTGTCAGCCGGCCTGCTTCCTCGAAGCGGCTGCTGTCCAGAAGCGTGGCAATGTACACCTTCTTCAATTTGAGGTCGTCGGGATGCTGTTGCAACAGTTCGGCGTACTCGGCGGCAGCCTTGTTCCGATCACCTGAGGTCAGGTAGAAGTCTCCCAGCAGACGATAGCCTTCGCTATTGTCGGGCATCGCCTTCTTGGCTTCGACCAGCACCTGCTCCGCCTGGTCTCGCTTGCCTTGCAGGATGTAGAAGCGAGCCAAGGTGACGCGGGGCTGCGGAGACGCCGGATCGAGTTCTACTGCCTTTTGCAGAGCCTGCTCGGCTTCCGGCATACGCTGCTGGTGAGCATACAATTCTGCCATCAGTAAGAAAGGAGTGGGGGATTTGGCATCCCGTTCGGCGGCCTTCTTGAAGGCCGCTTCAGCACCCGCGACATCTCCGGTGCGCTCCAGAAACATCCCCAGATTGTTATGAAAGCCGGCATTCCCGGGATCCAACTGCAGCGCGGTACCGACCTCCTGGATGGCGAGATCCAACTTGCTCTGTGCGGCGTAGGCGTTGGCCAGCAAAGCATGGGCAGGGGCACTGTTAGCGTTTTTCGCCAGCACGGCCTGGGCCAGTTTTTCCGCCCCGTCGGGGCGACTGGTGGCGAGCAGAAGATTGCCTAAATCCAGTTGCGCACTGGCATTGTCAGGCTGCAGGTCCACCGTGCGCTTCAATTCGGCGAAGGCGGAGGAGTAAGCGCCTAGCTTCATTTGGACCAGGGCGAGTTGGTAATGGGCGTCGGCATAGCCGGGATCCATCTGCAAAGCGTTGGAGAACTGGATAGCGGCTTCGCGATATTTCTGCTTGGCTGCATATCGTTTGCCACTTTCCATGTACTTCTGCTTCCTGACATTAGGATCGCGCGAGCATGCAAAGAATGTTGCCGAAACTATGGTTGCCAGCAGCAGAAGAACAACCGTAGACCGCTTCATAAACTTTCCCTTCCCCTTGCCTAGTCAGCGGACCTATCGCCGGGGAAGAAGCCAACTCGGGCTTGACCTCCCATCTACGCCGTAGGGCGCAGGGCAGCCGACGGACCACATGAAGAGTGATGATTAGCGCCTCATTATTATCCTAGGCTGACGATCTAGGCAAACGCATTTGCGCCGAATCAAAGCACCGAGACATTACCTAGGTAATGGAACCATGTTGTTGGCTGAGCCGTGTAGTTAGCCCTATCTAGGCCGCAAGCTGAAGAAAAAGTTGGAGCTGTGGCCGCCCGTGTCCATAGTGCCAGCAACACCGATTCTGCAGATTTGGCCCCCACTACAGGAGAGAGAAGGTGACAACGGCGGCGGCGAGGGAAAACAATTTCCATTCTGTCCCAAAGTTTTTCCCTTAGATCCCTCAACTCAAAAGGGCTTTGAAAACAAGGGCATTACCTTCGACTATCGCCCATTTATGCCGATCCGGGCATATCGAAAAGCCGAGGAAAAAAGGGAAAACATTTTCCTCTATGTCGGCAAGGACTGCCGTCTTCCACGACTCGCGCGAGGCAGGGTGTCACTCTGAACCGACTTGTTTTCAATGAGTACTAAAGTTACTTGCCGCCCCGGGCTTTCGATGGCACGCTTCGTGCGTCCAGCTTGAGATAGGACCAACCAAACACAACCGTTGTCGTACGGAAGAGCAGAAGAATGGAAGAGAATTTCCCCGGTTTTCCGTCGCCTGATCACAGCAAAGTTAGCTGCGGCGATCCATTTTATGTTCTTTCCCAAAATCCGGCCATGCGGACGCTGCAGTCGGTGGCGACCAATGTCGCCGCCAGCGATACCCCGGTGTTGATTGTTGGTGAGAGCGGCACGGGTAAGCGGGCTTTGGCATTACAGATCCATCGCCAGTCAGTGCGACGCGACGAGAGCTTCAATGTGGTTAACTGCGCCGAGTTGACCGCGGATTTCATTGTTAGAAAAGTGAACGGGAGTACGGCGGCCGGACTGTTTGGCGCCGGGACCCTATTCCTGAGCGAAATCTCCGACGTCGGCTCCAGCTGCCAGGCCAAGCTCTACAAAGCGCTGTTCGACACCGGCGAGCAGGCCGGCAGACATGCGCGCGTGATTGCCTCCACCCACAAGAACCTCGAGCAAGAGATCGAAGCAGGACGCTTCCGCGAGGACCTTTATTACCGGATTAGCGGCGTATGCCTGCGCATTCCGCCGCTGCGCCACCGCCGGGAAGATATTCGCGGCCTCGGCGATTACTTCCTCCGCAAGTACGCGGCGCTGTTACAGCGACCCGAGCCGGCTCTGAGTGCCCAGATGCAGCGTTTCTTTCTCGAGCATTCGTGGCCGGGCAATGTACGTGAATTGGAAGAGACGGTGAAGATGGTAGCCGCTCTCGCAGACGAGAGCCTGGCCATTGCCGGTCTTCGCTCGCACGCCATGGAATCGCAGCGCAACAGCGGTGCTGGCGAGCGCGTGTCGCTGAAGCAGGCCTCGCGCCTGGCATCGCGGCTGGCCGAGCGCGAACTCATCCTGAGTGTGCTCTCGCGTACGCGCTGGAACCGCAAGCGCGCCGCGCAGGAATTACAGATTAGTTACAAGGCCTTGCTCTACAAACTTAAGCAGATTGGATTGGATGACGATCTTGCGCCCCAGGAAGGAAAGAGCTTATGAGGAACCCAGTTCGAATTGCCTCTCTGATGTTGCTCTGTCTATTACTTGCCGTAGCGGCATTCGCGCAGCGGTCGCAGTCCGGCACCGCGGCTGCTGCCCCGGAAATGACCAACGCTGCGTCCAATGTGTCCGGATACATCATTGGGGCAGAAGATGTGCTGCAGGTGAATGTCTGGAAAGAGCCGGAATTTTCCGGCGCGTTTCCGGTGCGTCCCGACGGCAAGATTTCGCTGGCCTTGTTGCATGATGTGCAGGCGGCCGGTCTCACCCCAGTGCAACTATCGGCGGCGATAACGGACCAGTTGAAGAAGTATCTTGACGCGCCGCGGGTCACAGTCATCGTCACGACCATCAATAGCCGGCGCATTTACCTGATGGGCCAGGTGGGCCGTGCGGGCGCGTTGCCTCTGCAGGCAAACATGACTGTCTTGCAGGCGCTTTCGACTGCGGGTGGACTGGCGCAATTCGCCGACGCCAAGAAGATTTATGTGCTGCGGAAGGAAAACGGCAAACAGGTGAGGCTTCCCTTCAATTACAAGGAAGTAATTAAGGGCAACCATCCGGAGCAGAATTTTCTTCTGCAACCCGGCGATACCATCGTGGTGCCGTAGCGGGAGGACTCGATGAAGGCGAGAGTTGCAATTGTAATTTTGCTGTCGGTGGTTGTTGTGGCGACCGTTTGGGGGCAACAAGACGCCCCCCAGAATCCGCCTATGCCTTCACCGGCAACGCAGGATCAGACTGCCCCGCCCGACGCCGACGCCGGCGTCGCCCTGGTGCCGGACAATCGGCCGCTGAGCGGTGCACAGGCGGGCGGACTGGGCGTCCCCGCCAGTGAGCACAGCAACGTGGTGTTCGGCTTCGCGGCCAGTGAGACCGTGAACTCCAACAGCAATTACGTCGCCGGTAGTCAGAACGCATACAACGGCGGAGCAAATGTCGCGGGCAACGTTCAAATGAGTGAGTACTGGCGGCGCGGCCAGTTATTTTATCAAGGTGCCGCCAGCTACAACAGCCAGCGCGATGAGGTTTTCCAGACCCACCGCGTTCTGGTGTCGGAGAAATTCGTGGGCCGGCGGGTGTCCTTCCTACTGAGCAATCAGTTCGGCTATACACCGGCGACGGACTTCGGCAGCGCTGGTATGGAAGGGTTGCTCGGCATGAACTTAGGCGGCGGCATCAGCGGGTTTGGCAGCCTGCCGCAGGGCGCTGCCAGCGCGGGCGTCGCTACCCTCAATTCTTCCTACATTCCCAACCAGAGTATTTTGACCGCGCCTTCGGCGCGCATCGATGACACCACGGTCGGCGAACTGGAGTACCGGCTGAACTTCCGTAATTCGGTGACCTTGACGGGTTCCTATGGGTTGCTGCACCCGATCAATGAGGATCTGCTGGACACGCGCCAGTACAACGCCAACTTCGGCTACAACTACCTGGTCAGCCCTCGGACGACGATGGCATGGGCCTACGGCTACACCCGGATGGATTTCAGCGCCTTGGACCGCGCTATCGACAGCCATACCGTTAGCATGATGTACGGACGCACCCTGGTAGGGCAACTAAGGTTCACCGCGGATGTCGGCGCTCAGTTTTACAACATCGACGACCCGCTCACCAGCCAACATGACATCACCTGGAGCAGCCACGCCGGATTGGCGTATGCCATCGGGAAAACGTCGCTCAACACAGACTGGATGCGTTCGGTATCCGCGGGATCGGGAGTACTGCCCGGGGCGCAAACCAACAGTGTCACATTTCGGGCAGGGCGCCGGATCGCATCGGCTTGGAACGTGCTCGTGACCGGCGGATACGCCCACAACACCGGCCTGGGCACTCAGCAAAGCTTCGAAACGGAATACGCGGGAGTAGGCGTGAACCGCCGCTTCGGTCGCTACCTGGGAATGTATTTCAATTACAACCTGCAGCACCAAAAGGGTAGCGCCGCGTGCACCGCGCAGGGCTGCGGCATCGCGTTTCAGCAGCACGTTTTCAGTATCGGGTTTAACTGGACGTCTCGGCCAATCGGGATTTTCTAGAGGGAAATATGCTCGGAGACCAGGCACTCAACTTCGACGAAATCGTTGCCATCGTGCGCCGGCGCATCTGGTGGATTCTGATCCCGACGCTGATCTCGCCCGTCATCGGGTACCTGATCACGTTGAAACTCAAACCCCGCTACACGTCACAAGCCCTGGTGTTGGTGGAGCAGCAGAAGGTGCCGGACAAGTTTGTGACGCCGGTGATCACCGAACAGCTGAACATGCGGCTAGTCACCATGCAGGAGCAGATCCTGAGCCGCACTCGCCTGCAACCGCTGATCGAGCGCTTCGGTCTGTTCCATGAGCGCGCCGGCAAGGTTCCGGCCGAGGAATTAGTGGATGAGTTGCGGAAGGCGGTGAACGTCAGCCCGATTCGCGGCGACGCCGGGGCCCATGGAGGGATGCCGGGCTTTTCCATCTCGTTCACCACGGAAAACCCCCGCCTGGCGCAGCAGGTGTGTGCGGAAATCCTGTCGATGTTTATGGAGGAAAACCTCAAGCTGCGCGAGACGCGGGCCCAGGGCACAACCGATTTTCTGACCAGTCAGTTGGAAGGGGCCAAGCGCAGGCTCGACGAAAACGATGCCAGGATGGCCAACTTCAAACGGAAATACATGGGCCAGTTGCCCAGCGATGAACCGCGCAACATCCAGATGCTGAACACCCTGACCCAGCAACTCAATGCGGTCAACCAGTCGGTGTCGGCGGCCCATCAGCAGAAGGCGCTGCAGGAGTCGGTGCTGGCACAGAACATCTCCAATTGGCAGTTAGGGCAGAACCCCGTCAGCAATCCTGATGATCTGCAGAGGCAGATCGAAATCGCGCAGGCGCAACTGGCGTCGCTGCAGGGGCGTTACACCGACGATCACCCGGACGTCATCCGCGCCAAAAGCCAGGTGGCAGCGCTGAAGCGGCAACTGGAAAATCCGCGCCCGGCCGCCCCCAAAGAAGTTAAGCCGCGCGCCAACGAGCCGGGGGACATTGCGCAGTTGCGGGTGGCGCTGCGTTTGACCGAAGAAAGCATCCGGATGAGGACTGCGGAGCAGGATCGGCTGCAGCGAGAGATCGCCAGAATCCAGGGAAAGCTCCAGTCAAGCCCCACGGTGGAAGAGCAATACAAGGCAGTGAATCGCGATTACGACAATGCCTCGCAGTTCTACAACGAGCTGCTCGGCAAGAGAACGCAAGCGGAAATGGCCACCAACTTGGAAAAACAGCAACAGGGTGAGCAATTCCGCATCATGGATCCGCCGAACGTGCCAGAACGGCCGACGTATCCCAACCGACCCGCCTTTGCCGGTGGCGGGCTGGGCATCGGGTTGTTGTTAGGCATTGGAATGGCGCTGCTTCTTGAGCTCCGCGCCAATTTCTTGCGCACGGAGAAAGATGTCGAGTTCTATCTGAGGTTGCCGGTATTGGCGCTGATGCCGATGGTGGGCGCAAGCAGTGAGGCGGCTAACGGTGGTGCCGGCGGACAAGGAATGTGGCGAAAGCTGCGGCGACAGCAAGCAGAAGGTCAGCAAGCGAGGGCGTAGCGCAGTATGTACAAGAGCTTTTTCGGATTGAAGGCGAACCCCTTCAACGTGAATCCGGACCCGAGATTTCTCTTCTTGACGCGGCACATCAAGGAGGCGCTGGCCTGCCTGACCTACGCGGTCCAGAACCGCAAGGGCTTCGTGATGCTGACCGGCGAAGTTGGGACCGGCAAGACCACGCTGCTGAACCGGTTCTTGGAATGGCTCCGGATGCAGCGCGTCGCCACCGCCTTCATCTTCAACCCGCGGCTGAACATCTCGGAGTTTCTCGATTACATGGTGGCCGATTTTGCCGTTCCGGGGGAGTCGAAAGACAAGAGCCAGCTTTTGATGCGCCTGAACCGATGGCTGCTGGGGCGTTATTGCGCGGGCGAGACCGCGGTGCTGATCGTGGATGAAGCGCAGAACCTGACGCCTGACGTGCTGGAAGAAATCCGGCTGCTCACCAACTTGGAGACTTCCACGGAAAAGCTGCTGCAGATCGTGCTGGCCGGCCAACCCGAATTGGAACAAAAGCTCAAGAAGCCCGAAATGCGGCAACTGTGGCAGCGTATTTCGTTGCGCTGCCGCACCCAACCGCTGACCCAGGAAGAGACCGGACAGTACATCATCCAGCGGCTGCGAATCGCGGGCGCCAACGGCGTGCCGATCTTCAGCCGGGAAGCGGTGGATACCGTCTTCAAGTACTCGCTGGGCATCCCGCGCGTGACCAACCTGGTCTGCGAGAACGCGCTGATCAGCGCGTTTGTGGATCAGGAGAAACCGATTCTAGCGAAAACCGTGGAGACCGTAGCGCGCGAGTTTGAGTTGCACGAAACTGCCCCGACCGCAGCCGCCCAGGCCGCCCTCGCCGGGGAAAACATGACGTTGGTCGAAGCGCTACGAGTTTTGTCGCGAGTTGGCGAGAAGCTGCAGCACGAGAAAACCGTGCCAGGGGAAGAAAAAAGATGAGCCGGATTCATGAAGCTTTAAAGAAGGCCGAGGAGGAGCGGGCGGGACAGCAGAGCACGCTGGGCGTAGCACAGCCCCAGGAAACGCCGCCCGTCAGCGCTGTCAAAGTCACAGCTCCTTCCACTCCCGCGAGTCAAGAGTTGGACATCGCGCCGTTGACGCTGTCGCTGTTGTCGGCGCATAGCGCGCGGCCGGCGTGGAACCCTGATCCGGAACGGGCGCTGTTTCTCGATCCGGACGTGCACTCGGCTCCGGGTGCGGAAGAGTTCCGCAGCCTGCGTTCGCGGCTGTATCGCATCCGGGAGAAGCAGTCTCTGAAAACGCTATTGATCGGTAGCGCGGTATCGGGAGAGGGCAAGAGCTTCGTAGCATCCAACCTGGCGCAGATGATGGCCCGCCAGCGCGGCCGCCGCGTGCTGCTGATTGATGGCGACCTGCGTCGTTCCAGTCTGCACCGCTTTCTCGGCACATCGCCAGCGCCAGGATTGCTGGAATACCTGCGCGGGAGCGTTGACGAAGCCTCCATTGTTCAGCACTCGCCTCTGGAGGACCTGTTCTTTATTCCCGCCGGGACAGCGGCGGAAAACCCGGCAGAATTTCTAAACAATGGCCGTCTGAAAGCGCTGATCCAACGCTTGGAGCCGGTATTTGACTGGATGATCATAGATTCTCCGCCCGTCGTGCCGGTGTCGGATGCCTCGCTGATGTCCGAGGTCTGTGACGGAGTGGTGCTGGTGGTGAAGGCGGCCAGTACGCCGTACGAGATGGCCCGAAAGGCGCTCGATGAATTTAAGGGCCGGCCCCTGCTGGGTGTGGTTCTGAACGGTGTGGAGGCTAGGGCAACGTACAGCTCGTACTACTACGGCGCGTACCGAGATGCGAGCAAACCCCCGGCGGAAGGTAAGAAAAGCAAGGCAGCAAAGGAAAACGGGACCAAGAGCCGTAGTGGGAAGTGAACGCAAAGTGACTCGGTAAATGCAGGAGAGGTGGAGCGCAACCCATGCTTGACGAGAGGTCAAGACAATTACGAACGGTCATGTCGCTGTTGGATATCATCACCTCCATCGCGGCTTATGTAGCGGCGGTGTGGTGGCAGGCAGGCTCCGTGGCGGACAGCCACCCCGATTTTATCTCGCATGCCGCGCCCGTCCCGATGCTGGTGTTCCTGTGGATGTTTTTCTCGGGGTTCTTCGGAGCCTATCGTAGCCCGCGCGGAACTTCGTTGTTGCGGTACATGTGGGTAGTGTTCAAGTCGGTGTCCGCGACGGTAGCGGTGCTGCTGGCCTTGTTGTTCATGCTGCAGATCCAGTACGTCAGCCGGGCCGCCGCACTGATGTTTGCCGTTCTCGACCTCGTTCTGCTGTGGGCGGTGCGCGCGGGAGCGGTCTATTATTTCCGCACCTCGCTGCGCCGCGGGGATAAGTACTTTCTAAGGATTCTGATCATCGGCACCGGCAGCCGCGCGATTCGCCTGGCTGGGCTGCTGCGAGAGAAAGCGGAATGGGGGTTGCACATTATCGGCCACCTCGATCCGGATTCCCGGCGGGTGGGCACGAGCGTGGGAGAGTGCTCGGTCCTGGGCACGGTACAAGATATCAGCACCATATTGAAGAATCACGTCGTCGACGAAGTGATCTTGGCCGTGCCCAGAGCCATGATTCCCGACGTGGATGCCATCGCGCGCGCGTGCGAAGAGGAAGGCGTCAAGCTGCGCCTGATGGCGGACGTGTTCGACGTCCATGTTGCCCGGGTCTCGTTGGTCGAACTCAGCGGCGTCCCGCTGCTCACCCTGGAACCGGTGGCCCAAGAGCAAGCGAAGGTCTTCGTCAAGCGCTTGCTGGACTTGGCCATGGGCATCGTGGTGCTGTTCTTCGCCTGGCCGCTGCTGGCCCTGATCGCCATTGCCATCCAGCTGGACTCCCGCGGCCCGGTGTTCTTTGTGCAGGAACGCATCGGACAAAACAAGCGGCGCTTCCGCATGTACAAGTTCCGCACCATGATGGAAGGCGCCGACCGTATGCAGGAGCAACTCGAGCATCTGAACGAGGCCCAAGGCCCCATCTTCAAGATCAGCAATGACCCGCGGGTCACCCGCGTGGGGCGATTCCTGCGCAAGACCAGCCTGGATGAGGTGCCGCAGATTTTCAACATTGTAAGAGGGGAGATGAGTTTCGTCGGGCCCCGCCCCATGTCGCTGCGCGACGTGGACCTGTTTGACCGTGGCATTCAACGCAAGCGCTTCAGCGTGAAGCCTGGGCTGACCTGCATCTGGCAAGTCTCCGGACGTAGCCAGCTTCCGTTTTCGAAATGGTTGGAGCTGGATCTTTACTACATCGAGAACTGGTCTCTTGGACTTGATTTCAAGATCTTGTTGAAGACCATCCCGGCGGTGCTCAAGGGGACTGGAGCGGTCTAGGGCGGGATCGAGCAACTGGAAGGTGGAAGTGAGCAACGTAGGCACAAGCACGAATTCGACAGATCGGGTTGGCAGGGCGGCGGTCGGGAGTCTAACGAAGCGAACCTGGGACTATGCGCCGCGGCTGATTACCAGGCTGCGGCCGATCGCCCTGCGTTCCCTGAAGCGCATGTACGCGCCGGACGAAAAGCTGTTCCTATTCCGGTTGCGCCTCCAGGACGGCGCCATCCTGCGCGAAGGCCTTAGCCCCCGCTACACGGCGATGACGCTGATCGGGCTGGCGGACGAGGACGACACTGTCCGCGCCAGCATTTTTGGCGAGCCTAGCCTGCATGACGTTCGCCAGCGTCTCCAGCAGGAGACGGCGCGTTCGCGGAACTTGGGCGACGTTGCCGTGATTGCCTGGGCTATGCACGCGATCGGGCAGGCCGATTGTGCGTGGGCGTGGAACAAGCTCGTGGAGCTGCGACCCGCCGAGCCCGGGCATTTTACCGTCGAAGTGGCCTGGGCCTTGGCAGCGCTTTGTATGAACGTGGAAGCCGGGCCCGCAAACCTGCGACAGGAGATTGCGCGCAACCTACTCTCATCGTTCAACTCTCGGACTGGCATTTTCCCCCACGTGGTTGAGCAAAGTCGAAAGGGTCTGCGTTCGCACGTCGCTTGTTTCGCCGACCAGGTCTATCCCATTCACGCCCTGTCGCATTATTTCCGAATCAGCGGGGATCAGGCCGCATTGCTGGCGGCGAACCAATGCGCCCTCCAGATCTGTCGTGTGCAGGGTGACTCCGGGCAGTGGTGGTGGCATTACGACACGCGGACAGGTGCGGTCGTTGAAGGTTATCCCGTCTATGCCATCCATCAGGACGCCATGGGTCCCATGGCGCTGCGGGCGTTGCGCGAGGCCGGGGGCGCGGACTTCAGCAGGGAATTGGAGAAGGGGCTGGAGTGGCTGGAGCATTCTCCCGAGTTGGCTGGCGGATCCCTAATCGACGAGCAGGCGGATTTGGTTTGGCGCAAGGTGGCGCGCCGCGAGCCAGGAAAGCTTTCTCGTGGACTGCAGGCAATTGCTAGCCGGTTGCACTCGTCTCTGCGAGTGCCGGGAACGGATTTGGCATTCCCGGCGACTGCCGTGGACCACGAAGATCGACCGTATCACCTCGGGTGGCTGTTGTATGCCTGGCGCGGGCAGTGGAGCAGTACGCGCGCCGATCACTGAGCAAGGATGACAGATATGGTAACGGAAGTACGGGAAGTGCTGCCGGGAACAGCGCCGGAGCAGGCGAAAGGGCTGCTGCTTGATATTGCGAAGCCGGCGCGGCGCAGTTTTTGTGGGATCCCCATCGCGGCTATGACCATGCGCCAGGTGCTGGATTGCATCGATGAAGTCGTTGCCCGACGCGGACGGTTGCTGATCGGCGTTGTCAACGCCGCCAAAGTTGTAAATATGCGGCGCAACCCGCTGCTGTGTCAGGACGTGCTCTCCTCCGACCTGATTTTGGCGGACGGCATATCCGTGGTCTGGGCCTGTCGTCTGCTCGGCCAACCGCTGCCGGAGCGCGTGACGGGTATCGATCTGTTCGAGGAAATTCTGCGCGCAGGCAATGAACGAGGGTATCGCGTGTACTGCCTCGGCGCCACGCAGGAGGTTCTGGATGCAGTCACTGCGCGCATTGCGGCCGAATTTCCCGGAGTGAAGATCGTGGGCGCGCACAATGGATACTTTTGCGAAGGAGAAGAAGCCGCAATTGCGGCAGAGATTGAGGCAGCCGGGGCGGATGTTCTGTTCGTGGCGATAACCTCCCCCAAGAAGGAAAAATTTATGGCCCGATGGGGCGAACGGATGCATGTGTCCGTCTGCCACGGTGTGGGCGGCTCGTTTGACGTCTTCGCCGGCAAAGTCGAGCGCGCGCCGGCGGGTTGGCAGCGGGTGGGCTTAGAATGGCTGTACCGGCTCGTCCAGGAGCCCCGCCGCCTGTTCCGCAGGTACCTGGTCACCAACACTCTTTTCTGCCTGATGGTGCTGCGCGAACTGTTCCGCCCGACACCGCAGTCTGGGATGCCGAGCCATCGGAGCTGATCCATGGTCCGAATTGCGCTGCTTACCCTGTACTGCCTGTTCTTGGTCATCTACGCGTGGAAGGACTGGTACAAATCGCTGTGTGGACTGATCCTGCTGGTGTCGGTGATTCAACATCCAGACATGCCGACGACGCTGTTCGGCATCCAGGGACTGAACCCCTGGAATCTCGTGTTGCTGGTCGTCGTCCTTGCCTGGGTGGCAGCCGCTGGGCGCGAGCATCTGCGCTGGGACATGCCGCGTATTGTTACCTTTTTCCTGCTGACGTACCTGGCCGTGATTGTCAGCAGTTTTGTCCGCTTGATGCTCGCGGGGGGCGCTTTGGATGCGAACCTTGCTAAGGAGACGACGGCGTATGCGATCAGCGAGTACCTGATCAACAATATCAAATTTGTCCTGCCCGGATTACTGCTCTTTCACGGTTGTCGCACTGAGGCGCGCTTTCGGATGGGGCTTTTGGCGTGCTTGGGGATTTACTTTCTGCTGGCCATTCAGGTGATCAGGTGGATGCCTTTTAGTGCTGCCGCCAGCGGCGAGGAGTTGGCGGCCCTCAGTTTGAAGTTCCTGTCGCACGAAGTTGGCTTTCATCGAGTCAATCTTTCCATGATGCTGGCCGGCGCCTCATGGGCCATTTTCGCCACGCGACCCCTGGCAAGTCGTCGCGGTCGGGTGTTCCTGATAGCGCTTGCAAGCTTGATCGTGCTGTTCGGGCAGTCCTTGACCGCCGGTCGCACCGGCTACGTCACTTGGGCGGCAGTTGGGCTCGTCTTGTGCCTGGCGCGTTGGCGGAAATATCTGATCGTGGCGCCGGTAGCCGTGCTCGCCATCCTCTTGCTGTTTCCGGGGGCGGCCGAACGGCTTGAACAGGGCTTCTCGCCAGATACCGTCGACACGAACACCAGGGCAGCGGCGCTGGACGAGACAGTGGCAGGAGGCGATGCCTATACCATCACCGCAGGACGAAACGTGGCATGGCCCTTCGTGATCGATAAGATTGGCGAATCCCCGGTGGTGGGGTACGGTCGGCTGGCAATGATAAAGACAGGACTTTACTTGTACTTGTACCAACAGTTCCGAGAGCTCTTTCCCCACCCCCATAATGCATACTTGGAGCTGCTACTCGACAATGGTCTCATGGGCTTTTTCATGGTTATTCCTTTCTATGTGCTGATTCTGAAGTACGCCTTCTCGCTCTTCCGCGACTCGCGGGATCCCACCTATGTCGCCATTGGCGGCGTGACCTGCGCCCTGGTGCTGGCCTTGCTGTTTGCGTCGGTCGGCAGCCAGACATTCTACCCTCGCGAGGGAGCGGTGGGGATGTGGTGTGCGATTGGGCTGATGTTGCGTGTTTACGTGCAGCGAGCGCAGCGCCAAGTCGCGCACGAGAGCAGCGAGCAGTTGGCGGCGAAGCCGTGGTGGCCTGCCGTGGCGCCGGCGCCGGTGACTGAGCCCCCGCTTTGGCCTGAGGTGCCCAGCCGGGATGTCGCGCAGGGAGTTGCGTCGTGACCGGTACAGGACAGAACGGCGGCAGTAGCGGTCCCAACAAATCGCGACTGGTATACATTCTGGCTGCCAGCCATTCAGGATCGACCCTACTGTCCATGCTTCTGGGAAGCCACCCTGAGATTTGCACGGTTGGCGAACTCACCCTGAGCGGTCTGCATGATCTCGACACCTACCGCTGTTCCTGCCTTGCGCCCATCCGCGAATGCCCTTTTTGGGCGGGTGTGACCGAGGAAATGCTGCGCCGGGGTTTTAGTTTTGACATTACGCGTGCCGGAACGGATTTCCGCTCCGGGGCGACCCCCTATGTGCGGCGCCTGCTACGCCCGCTGCACCGCGGAGCCCTCCTGGAATTCGTGCGTGATGGCGCACTGGCGCTTTCCCCGACATGGCGCGCCGGCTGTCCGGGGGTCCAAGCCAGGATTGCCGCCTTGGTCGACTGTCTGGAAGTGCGCAGCGGTAAGCGGGTGATCGTAGACTCCTCGAAGGTTGCCCTCCGACTCAAGTACCTGCTGCGCAATCCGCAGCTCGAGGTGCGGGCCATACGACTCGTACGCGACGGGCGAGGGGTTGCGCTGACCTATACCGATCCAGCTCGTTTTGCTGATGCTGCGGATCCGCGCTTGCGAGGTGGCGGGGCGGGCGGCAATCGGGAATCCGAGCGACTCAGCATGGCGGAAGCCGCCTTCGAGTGGCGGCGCAGCAACCAGGAAGCGGAAGCAGTTTTGCAAGGAGTTCGCGCCTCGGACTGGACCCAAGTACGCTACGAGGACCTATGTAGAGAACCGGAGCCGGTGCTGGAGAAGTTATTTCGATTTGTCGGCGTGGCCCCGGTAAAGGCGCTGGACTCCTTCCGCTTGCTGGAACAACACGTGATCGGCAACGGGATGCGGCTGGATTCGGTTCGCGAGGTCCGATTGGACGAAAGATGGAAATCGTCGTTGAGCGCCGACGACCTCGCGGTGTTCGACAGAGTTGCGGGCAAGATGAACCGCAGCCTCGGCTACAACTGAGACAATAGCAAACGCATTGGCTGACAGCAGCGAAAGCAAAAGCGGACATATGGTAGCGACGAATACAGAAACTGGCATCGAGGAGAATCGCCCCTACGATGTCACCGGCCGCAGCAGGATGACCTGGAATGTGGTCGCAAGTTGGATGGGCCACATGGTGTTCGTGGTGGCTGGCTTCATTATGCCGCGCATCATCGACCGCCACGTCGGCCAAGTCTCGCTTGGGATTTGGGATTTCGGCTGGTCGCTGGTCAACTATTTCGGTCTTGCTAGTCTCGGGATCGGATCCTCGGTCAACCGCCACGTGGCCATGTACCGCGCTGCCAACCAGCCTGACCGGCTGCGGCGCATGGTCTGTTCGGTGCTGATGGTGCAAGCCATCGTTGCCGTTCTGGTGATGGTCCTTTCATTCCTCGCGGCCTGGTCCCTGCCATGGCTGTTTTCCGGGAGGTTGAACTCGCATACCAGCGAGGCAAGCTGGGTGGTGGTCCTGCTGGGCGCGACCCTGGCCGTGCAGACGGTGTTCGATACGTTTCGCGGGGTGATGACCGGATGTCACCGCTGGGACCTGCACAACGCCATCAATTCCGGCGCCTATGCCGCCACCGCGGGCGCAATGATCCTGGCTTTGCACTGGGGCGGGGGGCTGCGCAGTATGGCGGCGGTCTACCTTGCCGGCACGGCAGTGGGTGAGGTGATTCGTGTGATCGTGGCGCTTCGAGTGTGCCAGGAACTGTCGCTCTCGATCGCCGAGGTGAGCCGCAAAGAAGCCGGCAAGATGATCGTATTCGGGAGCAAGACGCTGGTCAGCGGGCTAGCTCCGCTCATTCTCGGCCAGGCCACAAGTATTATGGTTGCCAGCCATCTGGGGCCGGCTGCCCTGGCCGTCTACTCTCGCCCGAGTAACCTGGTGCGAAATGCCCAGACCTTCCTGAACAAGTTTGCCTTTGTGCTGACGCCCATGGCAGGTTCGCTGCAGGGCAGCGGGCAGACAGCCGAACTTCGGCGCTTCCTGAGCGAAACTTCGCGGTTTGCCACTTTCCTTGCCGTCCCCATCGTGCTGATTCTCTCCATCTACAGTGACATGATCCTGCGCATCTGGATGGGACCGCGATACGAGTACGGGATCATCCTGACCATCATGGCGGCGGGAGCTTTTCTGCAGTTGTCCCAGCAGTCGGTTCTGAATATCCTCACCGGCTTGAACATGCACGGCCGTATCAGTGTCATCAGCCTAATTGCAGCGATAGCAATTTTCGGAATGGGCGCAGGCGTGTTGATGTTCGTGGGATGGAGCCTTACGGTGGCGGCGGTCATGATTGTGGTTCCTCTGACCATCGCCAACGGGGTGGTGATCCCAGTGTTTGCTTGCCGCAAGCTCAACGTTCCCATCCTGAAGTACGTGCGGCGGGTATTTGTCGCCCCGATCGCCTGTGGCATCCCCTTCGCTGCCTGCCTGGTGGCAAGCCGGGTGTTGCTCGGGCATCGGCCGTGGCTCGCCATCATCTCTGGCTGTGCGGTCGGCACCGTCGTTCTTGCCCCCCTGTTTTGGGTCTACATGCTGCCC
Organism: Terriglobia bacterium; assembly: GCA_020073185.1. NCBI lineage: Bacteria > Pseudomonadati > Acidobacteriota > Terriglobia > Terriglobia bacterium. The sequence goes on along the minus strand of JAIQFT010000014.1, from coordinate 24,130 downwards.
GAGCGCCTGCGGGCACTGATTACAGAACACCTGACGGCGATAGTGGGATTCTTGCACCGTGGCACAGGCTCGCGGTCCGTACCAGAGCAAGTCAAGGCGACGGCTGCTGCCGGCGCAAGGAACTCGGTTCATGGCAACGAGGCACGTTGAAGTTTTGGGGGGCGCCGGGGCGGACGCGGAAGTATCGCGGGGCCGGGTCCACGGTGTGCCATTGCGGCGTTTCCCCTATCCCTATCGCGCTCTGCTGGCCATCTGCAGCGACCTGGATGAAACGCCCGACCGCCAGGTGTATTTCGAAACTTCGCGTTTCTTGAACACGACCGAGAACACTTCGATGGGCCCCGGCGTAGGTCTTGAAGTGGGTAACACTATTTACTTCGACATGCCGGCGGACCAGTTTTCCTACTGGAATACGGACGATTCCGGCCGGGCAATGGTGCGCGCATTGATCCAGTCCGGGCACATCGACTGCCTGCATTCCTACGGCGATTTCGCCCACAGCCGGTCCCATGCCGCCCGCGCACGGGATGAACTGGGACGGAACCATTGCCGCCTGGAGGTCTGGATTGATCATGCTATCGCCCCGACCAATTTCGGCGGCGACATTATGCAAGGTTCCGGGGACGTTCCGGGCGCCGCTGCCTACCATGCCGACCTCAGTTGTGATTCGGGCATTCAGTACGTCTGGCGAGGGCGCGTGACCAGCGTAATTGGCCAGGATGCGCCGCGTAGTCTCAGCGGCATTTTCCACGTCCGCCATCCCTTCGCCTCCGTTAAGACCGCTGCGAAAGAATGGGTGAAGGGCGTTGTCGCGGAGCGCGACACAAAATACGCCATGCATGGTCGGAATCACCTGCTGCGGGAAATAGAGTTGCGCAGCGGGCACAACGTCCATGAATTCATGCGCTGCAACCCTCATTGGGGTGGCGTCAGCCGTGGTGAAACCGGTGCCGGCCTGCCCGAGGTGCTTACCCATCGCATGCTGCGGACCCTGCTGGAACGCCAAGGGGTATGCGTTCTCTACACTCATCTCGGGAAAATTACCAACCGGCAGCAACCGCTGGGTCCGCAAAGCCAGAGCGCATTAAGACTCTTGGCAGAATACGCGAATCAAGGTGACGTGTTGGTCACGACTACACGGCGGCTTTTAGGGTACTGCCGGGCAATGCGATCCATCGCGGTTACTGGCATCATGCGGGACGGAGTGCTGTCGGTTGATTTAGCTGCCGCGAGCCTTGGAAGCGAGCCGGGCGTACGGCGCTCGGATCTGGACGGGCTCACCGTGTACGTACCCGCTGGTGTGCGAACGCGCCTCACAGTGAACGGCGGCGAGGTAGATCACATTCATAACGATGTCGACGACACGGGGCGGCCAAGCATTTCGCTGCCCTGGAAAAAACTTGCGTTCCCAAGCTTATGAGTACGTTTCAATCTGCGGCGGCTCAAGCCGGGCGAAACACGGTGCCGGTGCCGGCCTTCATCGTGCGCGTTAAGCGCTGGCTGACGCACCGGGGCATACGTGTCCTGCTGGCAGTCTATGCGGCTTTGCTGTGGATCGCTGGCCGGGTCGGCCGGAACCAGCGCCCTCTTGACGGGAATCCGTTGGAGGTGCTGCTGACCGGTACCTTCTCTTCGGACAATTGGATCCTGGCGCACGTGCGGCCTTTGGCGATGTCGGACCGCTGTGCGCGTGTGCGCTTCGTCGCCACCAACCCGGTGCCTGCGGTGGACAAGGTGGAAGCCATCTACCCGCCTGCGTGGTTGGTACGGATCGTAGGCTCGGTGCCGGCGCGGCTGGCGACATTCTTCTGGGTCGGGCTGCGATCCCAACCCGATGTCGTAGGCGGTTTTCACCTCCAGTTCAACGCCATGGCGGCGGCCATGGTGGCGCGCTTGATCGGAAGCAGATCGGCGTATTTCTGCGTCGGGGGCCCGCTGGAGGTTCTAGGCGGGGGCTTTGGCTGCGAAAACCGGCTGTTTGAGAAGCTGGAAGTACCCGATGCGATCATCGAGCGGCGCCTCCACCGCGCCGTGGCAGACTGCGACCTGGTAATCACCATGGGCACATCTGCCCAACAATACTTTCGGCAGCTCGGTGTGCGCAGCGCGATACACGTGGTCTCCGGCGGCATTGAGCCGCCGCTGCCGTCCGCTGGCGGGGACAATCGTGCCACCGACATTGTGTTTGTCGGCCGGCTGTCGCCCATTAAGCGGCTCGACCTGTTGCTCGAGGCTGTTCACGCCGCTCGCCGCGCCTTACCTTCCATCACCGCCACGATTGTGGGGGACGGCGTCATGCGGGCGAGACTGGAAGAACTCGCGGGCGAGCTCGAGCTGGGCCAAAACGTCCGCTTTGTTGGCCACCAGACAAACATTTCAAACTGGCTCAACACTGCCAAGCTGTTCGTGCTCACCTCCGATTCGGAGGGACTGTCCCTGGCTCTGATGGAAGCGATGATGTATGGCTTGCCGGCGGTGGTTTCCCACGTAGGCGACCTGGCCGATCTGGTCGAGGAAGGTGTCAACGGATTCTTGGTCAGGGAACGCAGTGGGGAAGCATTTGCGGCGCGCATTGTGGAATTACTTGCCAATCCCGAACGGCTGCGACGCTTCTCGCAGGCGGCGCGGCACTCAGCCGTGGCGCACGAAACCGCCAGGATGGTGCAGCGGTGGAACTGGATCCTGACGTTTCCTGAATCACAGGTGTCCGCCGAGCAGGATGAGTCCTTATTGGGGGAGCGCGGTGCGGCGGCAGCGCGTTGTGCCCCGCGTCATCAAGGTGTGGAATGAAGCTGGCTTTGTCTCGCAAAAATCTATGGGAGCACAGCCCTGGGTGGCTGAAGGGTAGTGTGGGGTTGGTGCTGGGTATGGTCCCCCCCGAGTACCTGTTGGGCGGGAGATTCCGCCGCAACTTGCGATTCGTGGAAGAAGCACAGTGGTGGCCGGCGGAAAAATCCCGCGCCTATCAACTCGAGCAACTGCAGCGTATCTTCATGATCGCCGGTACGGCGCCCTATTACCGAAAAGTATTTCACGACGCCGGCTTCGACCCGCGCGGCTGCAGCCTGGAAGACATGCAGCGCTTGCCGACCATCGATCGCAGCACGATTCACGAGCATCTGCAAGAGATGTGTACCCTGCCGCCCTCCTCTCCCCAAGTGGATTACACCAGCACCGGGGGCACCAGCGGAATGCCGCTGCATTTTTACATTGGGTCGGGACGTTCGGCCATCGAGTACGCATATCTCGTTTCTGGCTGGGGGCGCGCCGGCTTCCGGCTAACAGCGGAGCGAGCTGTTTTTCGCGGGCGTGTGGTTCCCCCTGACCGAAGCGGTTTACGCCACGATTACGATCCGCTGTTGCGCCAGCATTCTTACAGCAACTTTCACATGACCCAAGAGAACATGCGCGCCTACCTGGAGCACGTGAGCGGCCTTGGACCTTGCTTTTTGCACGTGTATCCGTCTTCGATCACGACGCTGGCCAGGTTCGTCCAGCGCTCGGGCATGACGCCTCCTGGCAACATCCGGGGGATCCTTGCCGAGTCGGAAAACGTGTACCCGGACCAGCGCCAATTAGTCGAAGATACTTTTGGGTGCCGCTACTTTTCCAGCTACGGGCACACGGAAAAACTGGTGGCGGCCGCCGAATGCGAGAAATCCACCGTCTACCACGTCTGGCCGACTTACGGTTACCTGGAACTGTTGGATGAGGCGGGCCGCCCGGTCACCACGCCGGGGGGACGGGGCGAGATCGTGGGCACAGGCTTCATCAACTCGGTTACGCCCTTCATCCGCTATCGGACGGGAGACTACGCCACCTACGTGGGAGACAAGTGTAAGGCGTGCGGCCGCGAACACATGTTGATCACCGAAATACGCGGCCACAGGGTGCAGGAATCGCTTTTGGCCTCCGATGGAACCTTGGTTTCCTGGGTCGCCCTCAACTTGCATGACGACACCTTCGACAAGGTCGTTCAGTTTCAATTCCGCCAGGATTCGCCGGGCACGGCTATGCTGAGGGTGGTGCCGAGCGCTGGTTTCGGCGAAGACGACCGGGCGCGCATCGCAAATAGCCTGCGACGGAAACTGGCCGGCCGCGTCGACTTCAGTGTCGAGCTGGTGGAATCGATCGCGCTGTCAAAAAACGGGAAGGCGATCTACGTTGACCAGAGGACTCCTGGTGCCGATCAATTCAATCCTGAACTGACGCCAGAGTCTTCGCAGGGGTAGTGCTGCTCGCAGCTTCAGTTGGGAGTTCAATCCGGCCTACCCATCCGAAATGAGGTCTGAACTGGAATATCCTCCGCGTCGGATCGGAGAGCAGAGCCGTATCCACGTCGCTGCGGTTGCTGAAGACCCGTATTTCGTCGTAGCGGTGTTGCACAAAGGGCCAGGGTGTGGGCCGGAAGGCGTTGGCGATGATCGGCAGCTTGCGGTAGTCGAAGCCCATGAGGCGCGCGCAGACCGCGTCCACCGAGACGGGCGAACTGCCGGAGACGATGATGCCGGTGGGAAGGGCGTCCGCTTCCATCGGCCCGTTGCCTTCGCCGGCAATGATCCCGTCCACGACGGAAAAGAAACGCCTTTGGGGGGAATCGTGCAAGCGTCCGTCTGCGTCGGCAAAGGTTAGGACGGCAGCCAGGTCAAGTGCCATCCGCCAGACCGTGTCGTTGCCATACCAGTTTCCGCTCCGCACGGTATTACTGGTCTTGCCGAAAACGCCGTAGGCATGTGATTTCAGCTTGCGGGCCACTACCCGCGCCACCCATGAGTCGCCCAGCAACAGTTTTTTGGCCCAGCGGACGAGGGCGTTTTCAATGGCATGCACCACGGATGGGTCAGCGAACTGGTCCCCCTTGTTTTTGGGCGTTCCAAAAATGTAATGCGGGAGCCAGTTCTTGTTGCCATTCAAACCGACTAGGCCTTTGAGATTGATGGTGACGCCACACTTCTTATGCGTCTTGAGCTTGGGGAGATGGATCACCACATCAGCCAGCAGCGGCGTCCGGCAAAACGCGTACTCATGATGTCCGTTGGAATGATGGCGATTGGTCTCCTCAATATCATAGAAGGCGCCGTAATACTTATTGGAGCCGATGTCGCTCAGATGCGTGCGGGCGCCAAGATCAGCCGCCACCGTGCCTGCGGGATCGCCCGCCAAGCGCTCGCGGTCGACATAGACGCCGTCGCGCTCGATCCAGTGTTCGTTGCGCAGGTCGTAAACCTCCAACTGGAAGCCGGCGGACTGGCGGTAAAAATCCTGCAGCACGCGCAGCCCGGTCAGCTCGCGAATCGCGTCAAAATCGGAATCGGTCTGGGGGCCGTCGGCAACGATGATGCGCCCGTGCCCCCGCAGCGCAATGTAAACATAATCGGCGACGGCACGAATGACCGAGCCGTGCGTGATCACCTGAATCCATTCGCTGAGCACGTCGGTGCGCGACTCTTTGACGAAATTCGGCTTCAACAGGACGCAGTCGCCGGGGCGCACAATCTCGCCCAGCGGATTCCAGGCCGGTGTTCCATAGTTCTCCCGATCGAGACCGAGCAGGTGAAGGCTTTCCCGCGCGGCGTCGTAGGCGGAGTTCGGCTCCGAGCCGAGCTGCCCGGCAAAGGGGTACTCGGGGTAGGGGTGAGCCGGATGAAACGGCGGTGTCGAGGGGTAGGATGCCTGGGAGGCGAAGCTGACGCTAACATGCCGGTCAAGCCTGGCCTTTGCTGCACTCTCAGCCGTGGGATCTCCCATTTAGGCGCGAAACTCCGCATTGTGAAGCGGATTCTCTGTAACAATACACGCAAAGGGCGGACGGCGCAATCCTGCCGTTGGTTCCAATTTCGGACATCTGTCCCGAATTGTGGTACTTTTAGTCAGCGCGAGAACCGGATTGGTATTGGCCGCGCATAGTTGTTCTTGCGATCCACAATAAGGGTAGTGGGTTCTTCGCACGGGTTCCTGCTCAAGGCTAAAAGGCTAACCTGATGGCGTCGCGATGTTCCTGGTAGGCATGGGCATGAGACTGGACGACATCGCCAGACACGTCCCGCAACTCCGGCCGCACAATCAACGGCGTGGCCGGGAGCTTTTCTTCATGATCTCCCGACGCCCCCTTCTGGAGTTGTTGCCCGAGGAAGTCCCTCTTTATGAGAGCGTAGACGGACGCAAGACAGTGGCCGAGTTGGAGCAGCTCTACCCGGGCGCCAGAGAGCGCCTTTTGAAGTGGCATGAAGCGGCAATCCTGGAGCTGATCCCTCCGCTTGCGGCGCCTCGCCAGCCGCACCTCGTCGTCATCGAGCCGCACATGGATGACGCTGTGATCAGCGTCGGAGGTCGCCTCCTTCACCGCCGGGGACAATGCCGGATCACAATCCTGTCGCTGGTTAAATGGAGCAACTTCACTACCTACTTGCTTTTGAAGCGGAATTTTCTGGACATTGACGAGATTACCCGCCTGCGGGAACGGGAATCGGCGCTGGCAGCCAGGCTGGTTGGGGCGGAGCATCGTTCTCTCGATTGGACCGATGCTCCACTTCGTCACTGCCCGCCCGAGCAATGGTCTCCTGCCATGGTGGAAGAGTTCAGCAGGGCCCCCCATTCGTTCATCGACTTGTTCCCAAATCCGGAAGATGTAACGCGGATCGCGGAGCAGCTAACCCAGCTTCTGAGCCGTCTGGCGCCGGACGAGATCTGGATGCCGATGGGGCTGGGCGACCACGTCGACCATCGCACTACCCGGAGCGCGTGTCTTCTGATGCTCGCCCAGGCTCGTGACCGGTTTCCCAATGTTCCAGTGGCCATGTATGAGGAACTCCCCTACGCTGCCGATGTCGAACATGCAAAGCAAATTCGTGCTGCCCTGACCGACTGTGGCACGCGTCTGGTTGATGGCCAGGAAGACATTACGGACGTGTTCCAAGAGAAGCTGCGGCTGATGTCCGTTTATGCCTCGCAATTCAAACTCTCTTACATGGAATCCAAGGTTCGCGACATCGCTGAACGCGAAGGTGGTGGTGCGGGCAGGTTGGCCGAAACCTATCACTGCGTCGAGGGAGTGCGGCGGCTTCCCCCGGAGTCGCGTTTGAGCCGGCGCTGGACCCGTTTGGCGGCGCTCCAGACCGACATGCTTGCGCTTATGGCGAAGCGGAAGGAGTACCGCCGTCTCACCGTCGTCTTGGCGGAGCCGCCGAGTTCTCTCGGGGAATTGAAGATTGATAGTGAATCGCTATCCGCGGCCCTGCCCAACGCCGAAATCCTCGTCTACGCATCCGACAAGCTGGCTTGGCCAGCCCAAGCCGGAGGCAGCGAGAGGGTTAAGGTCAAGGCCGTCCACGGACGAATCTTGGGATGGGCCGGGGTCATGTTGCGCGAGCTGTTTCGCTTCCGCACCCCGACCCTCATCCTGTGGTGGGGCGCCTATGGTAACGGATTGAATAAGAAGGTCATCAAGTCGCTGTTTGCTTTTCGCATGGTGATATTCGCCGCCACGCTATCGGATTTCTGTGGCCTATTGAACGAGCAAATCGGCGCCATCATTGAAAGTGTCATTCGCTAGCTTGCCGGGTCGCGGCACCAGCACAGGATTTCAGGACGCTGAGCTGGCGAATCTGCAGACGCCTGCCCGAGGACCGTGCCGTCCCCCCTGCTGGTGCCAATTCGGGACATCTCTGACGAACCCTTGAGGCTTGGTCAGGCTGCACCACTGTGATATTTTTTATCCAGCACAAACAGTACGCTACGGGAAGGTGTTTTTCATGATTTCCCAGCGCCCTGTTTTGGAACTGTTGGCCGAGGAATGTGCAAAGTTTTGCGGTTGTGTCCGACCAATTCCTCGAATTCCGCACATGACACCGTGTATGTTGTTGCAAACAAGCCGCAAACTCGTGGGTAAAATTGGAAGACCGATTGCTCCTGCGTTATCGGGTTGCTGCAAACAGGTAACTCGGCAATTAATCTGAGAGTCGGGAGCGCGGATGACTTTGTCTGCCAGCGGCGCCAGCACCGAACTTCATCCTTCCGTGGTCACCATGGATGAGGGGATACAAAACCGTATGATCGCGCAGTCTTCATGCGCTCATGAATCCACTGGGATGAAGGCGGAACTGATCGCGGATTGGCCTGCCTTTCTTTCGCTGGCGGCCGAATGGGACGGACTTCTAGCCCATTCGCGCGCCGACACCATCTTTCTAACCTGGGACTGGATCCGCTCCTGGATCGAGGTGGCGGGCCACAAGTTTCAGCCTTTCGTGATCACCGTCAGGGATGGGCAGGGAGTGCTGGCGGGCGCGGCCGCCTTCTACCTGGCCCAGCTCCGTCTGCTCCGCACCGTTTCCTTCCGCACTCTGCGGGTAATGGCCGACTACGCGACGGGAGCCGAGTACCCGGATTGGATTGTGCGCCGCGATTGCGAAGATGCCGCTGTGGATGCGATCGCTGCGGCGCTGGCTTCCTCGTCGCGCCCTTGGGATTGCATCTGGATGCCGGCCGTTTCCGGTTGGACGGGAGCTCGCGAGCGATTGCAGCGGGCATGCGAAAAGCAGGGGTTCTACTGCCATACCCGAGCCGCCGATTTTGCCTGCTTCGATCTGCCCGAAAGCTGGAACCTGTATGTTCGCGCCCTCTCGCAGAATCGAAGGCAGCAGATGCGCGCCGACATGAAGCGAGTGATGCAGCGGCCGGGCGTGACGATCTCGCGCTGTGAAACTGCCGATCAGGTACCGCGGTACCTGGACGCGCTGTTCGACCTTCATTACCGCCGCTGGAAAGGAGAGGGGCAAGAGGGCACTTTCCGCCGTAAGCCCAGCGAGGCCGCGTTCTACCGCTGCTTTGCCCCGCGTGCGCTCGAGAAGGGTTGGTTGCGGATCTACGGCTTGCAGGAGAACGGCGAGTTCAAAGCCGTGCAGATTGGATACGTGTATCGCGGCAACTTCCTGCAGTTGCAGGAGGGCTTTGACCCGGCTTATGTCAAAGGCGCGGGCAATGTGCTGCGGGCGAAGTCCATCGAGGCCTGCATCGAGGATGGGGTGAAGGGATACGACTTCCTGGGGGCGATGACGGAGCACAAGCGTCGATGGCTGGCGCAGCAGCGCGATGGCTGGGACTTTTTCATCGGCAAGAAGAGCCTGAAAAATGCCGCCCTATTCTACAAAGGAATATGGCCGACGGGGCGCTATCTGCGTCCTTCGCATGCTCCCCTCATTGTCCAAGCCGGCAGCGTTGGCGGGGATGCCGGCGCGGGCCGCCAGACGAATGCTCAACCGTCAACCGAGGAGGCCTAATTGGATCCGTTGGGAGTGAGTGTCGTTATCCCAACCTACAACCGGGCGGCTTTGGTTTCGAGGGCGGTCGACTCTGCGTTGAGGGCTATTTCCCCTGGCGATGAAATCATCGTTGTCGATGATGCTTCCACGGACGACACCGAGCGCGCTTTGGCGGCCTATGGCGATCGCATTCGCTACCAGCGTGTGCCTCATCGCGGCGCCGGAGCAGCCCGCAATTTCGGCATCAGCGTGGCACGCAATCCGCTGGTCGCGTTTCTGGATTCCGATGATGAGTGGATGCCGCACATTTTGACCCTGGAACGAGCGCTGCTGCAGGCCCGCCCCGACGTCCTCTTCTGCTGCTCCAATTTTGCCGTGCGCGCCAAGGGAATGGAGAAACGCCGCTATTTGTCTAACTGGTTCTCTCGCCCGTGCACCTGGGATGAGCTATTCGGCCCGGGCGTTGGGTATTCGTCCTTGGCCCCTTTGCCCAAAGACGTTCCTGACTTCTCGGTTCACATCGGGGACTTCTATCTTTCCCTGGTGAAGGAAGGTTGCGTTTGCACAATCACCGTGTTGGTGCGGCGTGAATCGGCGGCGGAGGCGTTGCGCTTTGCCGAGGATTTGCCCACCTATGAAGATTGGGAGTGTTTCGCCAGAGTCGCCCGCGTCGGTTTGGGGGCGTATCTGGACTGCGAAACTGCCTGGAATTATGGACATTCAGGGCCGCGACTCACGGATGCCGAAGATTACGATCGCGCTACGACGAGGCTGACGATCTATAGCCGGGTATGGGGTCATGACCGGGATTTTCTCTCCAAACACTCGGCACTATTCGAGGAGGCTGTTCGGACTCAGCGCCTGATCCGGGCCAGGGCAATGCTGCGAGATGGCCGCCGTGCCGAAGCACGCGACGAACTTCGCCTGGTCAAGGATGCGCCGTTAGCATATCGGGCGGCTTCCCTGGTTCCGGGATGGCTGTTTTCCGGCAACGCCATTCGGTCGGTACTTAAGGCGAAGGACCGGATCCTGGAACGAGCCTCCGGCGTTCGCACCAGGATCGGAGCCGGCGGGTAGCCGGCAGCACAATCTACCCCTTTGGAGTCTTGTGGACGCAGCGTACGTCAGCGAGGTGCAGCTTACGATCTCGGAACCGTTATCCAGGAGCTTGAACATGGCTACCCAGATAAGCTCTGGTGTGGCAGCCATTCAAGCTGTGGCCGACGAATGGTTGCAGCTTTGGGAGGAAGCCCAGCCGGATCATCCATTCTGTCATCCGGACTGGATCGATGCCTACCTCCGGTGCTTTGAGCCAAGCTCCAGGGTGTGGTTGCTGACGGCAAGGCTCGGAGGCCGGCTGCTCGGGGTGCTGCCGCTCATCCAGGATCGAGCTGTGTTTCACGGCCTCCCCGTGCGCCGAATCCGTGCTGCCGTCAATTCGCACTCCTTCAGATTCGATATCTTGAGAATGCCCGGGCCGGAGGGCGATGCTGTTCTCTCCTCGATGTGGAACTGCTTGCGGGGATTTCCGGGCTGGGATGTACTGGAAATTCCGTCCCTGCCGTATCCCGGCACTGGGGAGCAGTGGCTGACCTTGGCACAAGCCGGCGGCTTTCCCACCCTGCACAACGCTCAACGTATGCTTCATATTGCATTGACGGGTGCTGCGGGACAGCAGAATCCATGGCAGGGGGATGCCAATAGCCGCTTTCGCAAGGACCTGCGGAGGTTGGCACGCAGGGCTGCGGAAGGACTGCATGGATCTCTGCAGTTTGAGAGAGTCGACGAACCCGGCCCAGAACAGATGGAGAAACTATTTGCCATCGAGAGTTCCGGGTGGAAGGGCCGGCAGCGCACCGCCATCTCCAGCAGGCCGGAGACGAAAAACTTTTATAGCGCAATCGCAGCCTCCTTTGCCAAACGGCGATGTTCGTCCCTGCACTTTCTCAAGGCTGGCGAGCGCACGCTGTCGATCTTATATTCTCTGCAGATTGGCAAAGTCGTGGTCGCGCTGAAGCTCGGGTGTGCCGAGGAGTATCTCCACTACTCTCCTGGCCATTTGCTTTTCAACGAAATGGCGCACGACAGTTGGCAGCGCGGGTTCTCCGAGCTCGATCTGGGTCCGGAAATGGATTATAAGCTGCACTGGACGAGACAAGGACGACACACGGCACATTGTTTCATTTTCAGCAGGCATACTTACGGCCGTTTCCTTCTTAGGTACAAAACAAGGCTCCGCCCTGCGGTGAAAAGATTTCTTTACCGCGTGTTGGGGCGGGCCGGGGATCCGGGCAATGCCGACCCCCCGGATCGTGCCGACGAAGATTCTTCGAGCACAAAGTGAGTGTGAGTATACGGGCTATCATCAAGGCGCTCTTGCGGTGGACGGGATTTTTCCACCTGTGGCGTTTTCTGCACCGCAAGCGCGTTACCATCCTCATGCTGCATGCCACCGCAGCGCCCGCGAATGGGCAAGCTTGCTGGGCGCCGCTGCGGCCGCAATTGGACCCGCAGACGCTCGAGCAGTGGTTACGGCTTCTCACCCGCTACTACAAGTTCGTTTCCCTGGACGACGCGGTGGAGATGTTGGCCGGTAACCGGCCTTTCCACCCGAACTCTCTGGTGGTCACCTTTGACGATGGATATCGCAACAATGTCACGGGAGCCTGGCCGGTGCTGCGCCGCTTCGGTGTGCCCGCCACCATCTTTGTGACCGCCGGCCACGTGCAACGGCGACAGCCCTTCTGGGTTGATCGATTGGATTATGCCCTGCAGCATGCCGGCGATGACGATCACGAGTTCCAGATCGGCAACGACAAAGTTCGCATCTCCGCCTCCGGCCGGAACGAACTGCGCCAGTCCTACCAGCGCCTCCGCGACGCCGCCAAGGCGGTCGTTCGGCAAGACGGCGAGATGCGGGAAGAGTTGGAACAGATCGCCGCAACCTTGGAGGCGGAGAGCGGACGCCGCTTGGCTGACGTCTTCGAAGACGACCCCTGGACGGCGCTGCTCAGTTGGGAGGAGATCGAAGCTCTGGCCGGCACCGGGCTCTCTTTTGAAAGCCACACCGTGGATCACGTTCTCCTGGGTCGGGTGGAGGATGGTGTTGCGCGCGACCAACTTCTTCGTTCTAAGCGGATGATCGAGGCGCACACCAAGCGCCCATGCCGGTATCTGGCCTATCCCAATGGAAGTTACAATGCTCGCACCGTGGAGATCGTCCGCGAATGCGGGTATATGGCAGCCGTCACCGTCAACGAGGGCACGAACCGCACAGGGGCCGACCCCATGACTCTGCAGCGCATCGCGCTACCGCTAGCGGGGAGCGAAACCGAGTTGCTCGCCGTTGTCAGCGGCATCACAGCCGCTATCGCCCGCGCCAAGCAATCCTTGTTAGCCTTGCTGAACCGGGGCAACACCTAGCGGAGCTGCTATGGAAGGGATCAGCATCGTCGCCCATTTCGCTTTCGGCAGCATTAATGGCGGCCACAGTGGACATTTTGGCGGCGTGGAACGGCAGACCAGCTTCATGGCGCGCTGGCTGGCGGCGCGCGGCCACCAGGTTTCCCTGTTGACCTGGGATGAGGGGCAGGACGACGAAGTCAAGATCGATGGCGTGCGCGTCATCAAGATGTGCCGCAGCGACGCTGGACTGCCCGGGCTGAGGTTTTTCCACCCTCGCTGGAGCAGCCTGAATGCGGCGCTGAAGCGCGCCGACGCAGCGCTGTACTACCACAACTGCGCCGAGTACGTCACCGGGCAGGTGGCGCTCTGGTGCCGCCAGAACGGCCGGAAATTCGTTTATTCCTCGGCCAGCGATCCGGAGTGTGATCCCGCCTTGCCGGACATGCCCAAGGTTAAGGACCGTCTTTTTTATCGCTACGGCATCCGCCACGCCGACCGCATCATCGTGCAGACCAACAAGCAGCGGCACATGCTGAGGCAGGGCTTCGGCCTGGGCGCGATTGTGCTCCCCATGCCCTGCGCGGGCGCCACGGCGGATGAGTGTCCGGCGGCTGCCCCGCCACGCGGTGGTTCGCGACGCGTTCTTTGGGTGGGCAGAATTGCTGAAGTCAAGCGGCTGGAAGTGCTGCTGGATCTGGCCGCCGCCTTGCCCGATGTTACCTTCGAAATCGCCGGGAAACCCGACTGCGAGAATGCCTACTCGCAGGCGATCCTGGCCCGGGCACGCAGCCTACCCAATGTAATTGTGCACGGCAGTGTGCCGCGTGACCGAATGTCGGAGTTGTATGGCCGGGCTGCTCTGCTGTGCTGCACTTCGGCCTTCGAGGGATTCCCCAATACCTTTCTGGAGGCTTGGAGCTACGGCGTCCCGGTGGTGTCGACGATTGATCCTGATGATCTGATTGCCTCCCGCGGGCTGGGCATGGCCGCCCCGGACAAGGAAAACCTGTTTAAGGGCATCGCCACGCTGCTGAATTCTCCCGACCTGTGGCGCACGCAGTCGCACAACGCACGTCAGTACTACGTGGAAAATCACGCCCCCGACGCCGCCATGCTGCGCTTCGAGCAGCTCTTCCTGCGGGTGATGAGAGGGCAAAGCGCTGTCATGGATGAGGTGCAGGCATGAGGGTTGCCGTGGTCACGCAGTTTCCCAGCGATCCTAATGCTCCGCACGGAGGGGTTGAGACCGTCAGCGTGAACCTGGTCCGAGCCTTGGCGGAGTTTGACGACTTGGAACTGCACGTTGTGACCATCGATCCTGCCTGTTCCGAGACAAACCGTTCGGTCCTCGGAAAAATCAACATGCACCGGTTGCCGCAACTGGGGCGGACCATGCTGGGCGGCGCCACGGGGCCAGATCGGGCCCAGATCTCGCAGTACGTCCAGCGCCTTGCTCCCGACGTGGTCCATGCCCACGATACCTATGGGATCATGGTCAAAGGCCTGCCCATTCCGCGCGTGTTTACCATCCACGGCTTCATTTATGGAGACACGCTTGTTTCCGGCCAACGCTGGCCTTGGTTGCGGTCGCGGATTTGGCGGTGGGTGGAAACCTCGGCCTGGGCTGACCAGCCGCATATCATCTCCATCAGCCCGTACGTGCGGGAACGGCTGGCCGGTATCGCAAGCGGCGTTATCCACGACATTGACAATGCCGTGGGCGAGCGGTTCTTCGAGATCCCCCGGTGCGAGCGTCGAGGCGTGATCTTTAGTGCCGCCTTGATCTGTCCCAGAAAGAACACTCTCGTCCTGGTCGAGGCGTTTTCCCGGCTTGTGGCCGCGGGGGTGGATGCCGAGTTACGCCTCGCCGGCAAGATTACCCATCCGGAGTATGGCGCCGCGGTGCAGGAGAAAATACGCGCCCTCGGTCTGGCGGATCGGGTCTCGCTATTGGGTTCGCTTGGCGTGGAGCAGGTCTCGCAAGAACTGGCGCAGGCCAGCGTTTTTGCGCTGGTGTCTCTGGAGGAAAATTCTCCCATGGGAATCGAGGAGGCCATGGCAGCCGGAATTTCCGTGGTCGCCTCCAACCGATGCGGCATGCCCTACATGGTGCGTCATGGTGAAAGTGGATTCCTGGTAGACCCGAACGATCCGGATGATATTGCGTGCCGCCTAGGACAGTTGTTGCGGGACGATGGCCTGCGATCTGCCATGGAAGCCTGCTCCCGCCGCATCGCACTGGACCGCTTCCATCCTGCCGCCGTGGCGCGACGTACCCGTGAAGTCTATTTGGACGCGGCCGGCAAGCGCACGAATTTGGCGAGATTGTCGCAACCTCGCGGCTAGTGCAGTTTAGGAATTGCTGTAGCCGCCGAAGCTATCGATGACCGCCCGAGGCTTCCGTCACACACTGCTCCAGCAGCTTCTCGACTTTCTTCACGTTCCTGACATTGTTGAAGTCAGCCTCAACCCGCTGCCGGCCTGCCGCTCCCATGCGTTGAGCGAGCGCCTCATCCTGCAGAATACTCAGCACTGCCTCAGCCAGTTTGCTGGCGTCGCCACGCGGAACGACAAACCCGGTCCGGCCACTATGTACTGCGTCCGGCAGTCCTCCACTGTCAGTGACTACAACCGGCTTGCCCGCTGCCATGGCTTCCAGCACCACGACTGAAAGACCCTCGATGATCGTGTTCGGACACTGCACCACAACATCGACCAGCGCAAGAATGTCGGGCACGTCGGTACGCCAGCCGGGAAAGATCACCTTGTCGCCAATGCCCATGCGGTCTGCTTCGGCTCGCAGCGAACTGAGGTAGGAGACAGCGCTCGGCGATTCACTTCCCACAAACAGGAAGACCACATTTTCGTGGCCCTGCACGATTCGCGGGGCGGCGTGCAGCAGTTCCTGTTGCCCTCTGCCGGGAGTGAGGCGGGCCAGACTGGCGACGACTTTCTTGCCCGGGGGCAGTCCGAGTTCGGCGCGCAGTTCGGGGCGCGCTCTGGCGGCAAATCTGTCGAGGTCGATCCCGGTAAAGACGGTCGTCACCTTCCGTGTGCCAGGGTTGTTAGCGATCTGGTCTAGGTGGGTTGCCAGGGAAATGCTGATGAAGAGGTTTACCCACGGCGTGATCCATCGCTTGACATGCCTTCCCTCGCCGATGCCACCCGCCTTGCGGCAGACGCATGGGACGCCACTCAGCTTCGCGGCCAGCACTGCCGGGACGTGGTAGTGAACATCGTTGTTCAGCAATACCAACTGAATGGACTTTGTCCGCATCAATCGCAGCAATCGCCACAGTGCCGCCACGCCGGACGCCAGCATGTTCCAAGGTCTGACAATGAGCTTCCGGACGCCTCGAATCAACAGAGAAGGGAATAACCTCCTCAGCAACTTCGATTCGGCGCGAGCAGTTCTGGTCGAAAGAAACGCAATCGGGGCAGCCAGCCTGAGCCGCTCCGTGTCAGGCCCGTCATTGGCGAAATAGAACGCGACCAGCGGATCGAACCGGGTCCGGTCTAGGGCCTTGAGCAGGTAGTAAAGAGACATGGTGGAGCCGCCGGCGCCACGCCCGCTCTCGACGATGAGAAGCCTGATAGGGGGGTGGTCGCAGACCGGCGGAGCCGCGCCGGGGCAATTGCTCGGTTCCCCTCTGGGGACCGCCGCGGGCACTTTTTCGCGCTCGGATTCGTCCCGCTGCTTCATTGACCGATCCCGCGAAACTCCGGAGAACAGGGCGTGCTCAGAATCCGTCCCAATCAGCTTCACAGATTTGAGGGGGAACTTCCGCAGTGTACTACCCTGCACATCGACCGGGCCAGATGTATTCGCACGGAAACAGTCAGAGGCGCGTAGCGCTCTCCGCGCTCGAGGCGCGGGTCCGGCTGCGATGAATCTCTTCGAGGATTTCGGCAACTGTACCCTGCGCCGGTTCTCGCCCTTTTACCCAATCCACCTTGGCCAAGTCCGCAGTCACTTCCAATACCGCGCGCAGGATCCGTGGGGTGGAACCATTCAGCAACATTGTGGCTTCGATCTCGCGCAGTTCTTCGCTCCGTCTCGCAGCGTGCTGCGGGTAGGTTGGCAGCATCCGCTGCGCGACCTCCATTACCCCGCAATAAAGCTCATTGCACGCTTCCAGGGCCTCGCGAAGCAGGCCCATGTCGCGGGCGAACAGCATGGTTTCCACGAACAAGCCGACCAGTCCTTTAGGTATTCCTGCGATGATCATCTTGAAAGCGGAGGCTTGCCCGGGCGCTTCGCCGGTGATCTTGACCCGCATGAACCGACTAAAAACGTTGGAGACTTCCGACGCGCGCGATCCGCTCAAATACAGCCTGCCGCGCTGCCGCAGCAGGGACGCCAGGCCGAGAATGGACGCGTCCACGAAGTCAACGGGGCCGGACCCCAGCACCCCCGCGATCTGAAGCGCAGTGCTGGGGGAAATGGAGTTCGCATCAACGTAGATCAGCCGTCTGGACGAACTTGGCACCTGAGCAGACACCTGCCGGGCTACCTCCAGCGCAGCGGCAGGGGTGACCAGGGAGATCACGATAGCCGAACGATGGAGCACTTCAGGAATCGAAGCAAGCACCGTCATGCCCGCCTCGTGACAAAGGCTCTGCGTGCGGGCGCTCCTGCCCTGGGTGGTCGTGACCACAGGAAAGCCGCTTTCGGCCAGTAGTTTCCCGAAGCTGCTACCCATTTCGCCCGGATACAGAATGCCTATCGTTGGTTCAGTCATGATATTGGCCACCGGCGGGCTTACCGCTTCGCGTGCCGTCGGATTTCCGCGGCCTCGCAGGGGGCCTCGCAGCGGACAGAACCTGGATCTCGCTGCGCTGTAAGTTTCGCCAGACCGAGATGACGATACAAATAGTCTCCGACGAAGCGGCCCCCTTTGACGATAGCAGGCAGAGGATCATACCAGCGGAAAAACGGGAAAGTCTGCGGGTGCAGGATGCTGCCTATCCAACTGCGGAAACTCAGCAGCCCCATTCCGTGCAGTTGCCGGTAGGCCCGAAAATCGTCGATCGGGTACCACAGCCTTAGTCCGACGCGGTAATCCTGCGGGGGCGGCTGCGCCTGGCCAGTCAACCGATTGTAAACATATAAGGAGATATTCACGCCGGCGGCGGCGACCAGGCAATCCGCGGCCGTGAACCGGGCGTTGCACTCTATCAACTTCAGTTGACCATCCCTTTCGTCGAGCTTGAATTCGACGTTGGCGATTCCACGCAGCCCAACCTGCCGCAGCAGCCTCAGCGACAGTTCCTTGACCTGGGGCACCCGATCAGTCACGTGGTAGCAACCCAGTCCCACGTTGAGCGGATATCTTCGAATGATCCGCTTCGTGAAATCGAACACGCTCTCGCCGTTCTCATCGAGATAAGTGTAGTAACTGCACAACTTGTCATCGAGCCCAGGGATTACTTCCACCAGGAACGTGCGGATGCCTGCCTGCTGCATGGACTCAAAGGCATGGATCAGCTCGTCGAACTCCTCGACGCGCACGAGCTTATCCCCAACTTTCTGAGCCTTGTGGCTGAACAGCGGTTTCACAATCAAGGGAAAGGTCAAGTCGCCCCTTAATTGCTCGATCTGCGCTCGGCTGTCAGCGACCCAGAACTTCGGAGTCGGCACGCCCGCTGCCTGCGCGGCCCGGTAGGTGGAGAGCTTATTCAGCATGCAAAGCTGCGCTTCCGGATCGGATACATCGAGCGTGAACTTCTCGGTGAGTTGCCGCCGGTGCTTGGCAATGAGTTCGATTCCCTCATCGCTAGCGGTCAGCAGGACCGCCCCTCGCAGGTGATCGGACTCTCTCCCCACCAGGTACGCGGTCCAAGCCTCTACGTCATCACCGGCGGTCTTGGGCAGGTCGATCCACTTGCACAAGCGGGAATGCCTAACCACCGCTTGCGGATGGTTGATTGCGTACACCTCGATGCCGGCGCTACTCAGGCTCCGTGCGACCGAGAGGGCGTTGCCGGCGCCGCCAAGAATGATGGCGGGCGGACGCAACGGTCTCTGCTGGACGCTGCTCATCGTGGTTAAGCCCCGGGCGTTTTATTCAAGGCTTGAGATTAACCCTTTCCGACGCGAAATGTTCGTCGTTTTGACCGATGCGGAGAAGGTGTTCCAAGATGGGCACGGCGATCGCGGACCTGCCGCCCTGCCGGTGATAGTGGTACTGGTAGCCGGGGGGAGTATTGACTTCCAGAATGACTCCTCCGGATCTCGCCAACGACATGCCCGCATCCGGCGTAACCACATCTACGCCGGCCAACCGCGCTCCCACCGCCGAGACCGCCGCCGCGCCGTCTTCGATGATGGATTCGCACAACAGGTTCAGCGCGGGAACATTTTCACTTCCCGAGTTCTCGTTGATGACCGTCTTGAGCTTGACTGCCGTTCCTTCTTTGGGCACCGAAGAGAGCGAGAACCCCTGCTTCTGGAGAGTTTGACTAACATCCAGATCGAGAGAGATCAGCGCCTCGGCATTGTTGGTACCCGCTCTTAGCCGGGCTTCGTTCTCCAGGGACACGAGCTTGCGAAGCGTGGACCTGCCGTCGGCGACTACCGTCGGAGGTTTGCGCAAAATGGCATCAAGCAACTTACCTTCCAGGTAGAGCAGCCGGAAAACATCCCCTGCCACCTGCTGTTCCAGCAGCAGGCTGGAACCGTAAGCAGCGGCGGCGGCGGCGGCGCGGGCCAAGTCGGAACCAGTGTTTATCCCGGTAGTGACTCCCGACCCGGCGCTGCTGCCGGCCGGTTTGACTACCCATTCCCCTCCGTTGCTTTCCAGCAGGGTGATCGCTTTGGCAACGTCAGGAAGGGTGAACTCAAGGTGAGTGGGAACTCTCAGCCCCCGTTGGGCGAGAAGACGGTGCACCAGCGGCTTGTAGAGCGCAACTGCCAGGGTGACCGGATCGTCAATGGGAGTGGAGTTCCGCCGCACCCGGGTGCAGGCTTCGCCGCAGCGGATTTCCAGGATGTCATTGCCCAGAGGGGTGACGCTGGCGCCCAGCTGGCTGGCAGCCTCCCGCCACACTTGCTCGTAAAAGTTAGATCGATGTTCCCATGCCCGATGCAGCGCGGGCTGCCGCTCCCGATACCAGACCCGCGCACGATAGGCGCGACGTAGAACTCTGAGCAGGCCGGGATATCGCCAGTAATTAAGAGACGCCACAGCTTCTCTCTTCGGAACTCATCGTCAGGGCTACGCATTGCCAGCTTGGCTGACGGTTCGTGGTGCGCTAACTGCCTTGT
The DNA here is from genome assembly GCA_020073185.1 of Terriglobia bacterium. Taxonomy (NCBI): domain Bacteria; kingdom Pseudomonadati; phylum Acidobacteriota; class Terriglobia; species Terriglobia bacterium. The sequence goes on along the minus strand of JAIQFT010000014.1, from coordinate 4,201 downwards.
GCCTTGGCGGATGCCGCGCCGACGGTGAACCCAGCTTCCTGCAGGACCCTGTCTACCCAATCGTTGGAGAAATCGCCGCGTTTGACTCCCGCCAGGTAGGCTGCCATGCTGGCCTTTTGATGGCGCAGCCGCTGCAGCAAATCGCCTGCAATTTCCTGCGGGATGACGACTACGCCGGCGCCGTCGCCCACGATCATATCGCCAGGGTGGACCACCACTCCACCACAGCAGATGGGGTAGTTGATCTCGCCAGGGCCGCGGTGCAGAGGTCCGATGGGTGTCGCCCCACGGGCGAAAACAGGCCAATCCAGCTGCTGAATGTCGGGCAGGTCGCGGATGAATCCGTCCACCACGAAACCCGCGATCTTGCGGTGTTTTGCCTTAGTCGAGATCAGGTCGCCCAATACCGCGTTCATCGACGAGCCATGCGCATCGACTACAACGATGTCCCCCGGTTTGGCCACATCGAGCGCTTTGTGCACCATCAGGTTGTCGCCCGGAAATACCTTCACCGTACACGCCGGTCCGCACAGCCGGTGGTGCGCGCCGGTGAGACACTTAATCGACGGATCAACCGCATACAGGCGGTTGAGCAGATCGGAGATATCCGGGGTAGCGAAGTCCGCAAACTGTTGCATGAACCCGCTGTCGAGGCGGTCAAAGTCCGGCTTTACGCGAAAGCCCGGCCCAGGAAACATCTCTGCCGATTTCGGTTTCGTCGCTGTCATTGCCGCACCATTGCTAATTCAAGATACTCCTGCTCTGGCTGCAACTCTATGTTCACATCTCGGACACTGATTCGAGCAGCGCAAGGGCGCTCGTCAGAGGTGAAAACCCACTACTGTCGGGAGAGTAGCACGGACCCTCCACTAACGTGGAGATTACTTCAGTCACAGAGGGAAAGGAATTCGATGGGAGAATCTGAACGGGGCCCACGCAGGCGTCCGGCGAAAGGCATTGCACTTCGTATTAGGGAATATAGTCGCGAACAACGGGGGTGGCGGCACGTGCGAAGGCGAGCAGATCAGCGACGGCAGCCTCTGAGGCCACATCGCGGGGCAGTGGTTCCGCGATAACAATCACGGCGGCATTGTCATGCCTGTGCAGCACCGCATTCATCAGCCCGGTCAACTTCGCCTGGTAGCGGCCTTTTACCGCGCCGGACGGGAAACGATACCAGTACACGGCGGCATACGGCGTGTCGCCCAAGATCGGAATTGATACGTTTACGTCGCTGAGGCCTATGGCATCACGAGTGGCGGCATCAACCTTGAACGATAACTGGGTTGCGGACCCGCGCAACGGGTTATTTGCGCGGCCATTGATCATCGCTTTCCCGGGCCGTTGTGCGTCGAAGTAGCCGACGTACAGATAGACTGCTTTACCCTCTGCGTTGCGGTACACGCGACTCAGTTCACTAGCGGTGCCAGGATAGGCGTCCTCTCCAGCAAACCAATGAACGGCGCCACCACGCCAGCCGCCGATCTCGGCGGGAAAATACGTGAACGAGCGCTTCAAGGGCACCGGGACACTCACAGCATAGTAGTTAAGCCAAGAACCAAACACGACCAGGAAGACGACGGCGACCATCAGATGCCGGAACCACGGTTCGCTCCGACCGTCGGCACGCCTCGCGGCGCGCTCGTACAGTCTGGGTCTGTCGTCCCCTTTTTTCCTGGTCGCCAGCCAATTGAAGATGAACAGGACTACGATTCCCACCTGTGACACGAACCAGCCTTGAAAGACGTGCCACGGACCGTGCAACATCGACTCCCCGTAGCGGGTCGCGCTCATACCTACCAGTGCGACGCGCAACCCGTTGGCTATAATCGCGATCGCAATCGCGGAGAGGATTACCGTGATGGCCCGCTTCCAACTCCGCTGAGTCAGGTACACGAGCGGTATGCCCAGGGCAATAATCGACATCAGGAAACGCAGGCCGCTGCATTCGCGGGCCACTTCAAGTGTGATGGCCGGCAGTGTTATGTACTTGCCGGTGTGAAACACCGGGTAACCGAAGACGCGCAGAACACCGACCCCAATCTCGGCTGACAGCAACTGGAAAGGCCAATGCACGCGGTCAATGAAATCCTCCATCCACGGCACCATGAACTGCACGTAGGCCAGAGGCAAGGCGAGGGCTTTGAGGTGGGTCCAGCCCCACAAGAACAGAACCAGCCCTGGGAGCACAAACAGGAAGGAAAATCCTTCCGCCTGGCGGAAGCCGCCGGCGCGTCCGCCCAAAAGGAGGCCGGCGCTAAAAAGCAAGACCAAGCTCCCGGCTACCGGCGCCGGACGTGTCGGCAAACTAGCCAGATAGCCGCGCCGGATCCATATCAGGTAAGCGACAATGAACGGGACAAGGAAGCCGTGAGAATACTCCTTATCCAGCCACCAGATCTCCGTAACCAGCCATTTAAAAGTGGGATAGTAGACGAACGCGAGCAGGGCAATCAGCACTCCGAGACCAAGGGCGAACTGTAGCTTGCCAGCCTGAGATTTTGGCGCAACCACGGATTGGAGTTCTCCAGCTGCGAACGTATCAGCCATTCGGGTTCCCCGATACCCTGCCCCGTGGTCGCGATGCAGGTTTTCTGCACCGGCTAACTCTTCTTTTGACGCCCTAGGCCTGAACAATAGAGTATGTCCGGGAGATCGTCAACACTGACGGTCGTCCCCACTCGGCAGCGCCCCTAGCGGACTCATACCTACACCCGAGCAGGAGATCGCCGGCTGCTGTCGGAGGCGGGATTTGCTGGCACGCTTTACGCATCGTTACCCGATTGTCGTCTGCCCAAGCGCTCGTCGATCCATGCTGCGAAGCTCTATTGAGCGGGTCCCTGCGCTAGAACATTCGCAAGCTGGCGGTACAGTTCCTGTTGTCGCGGATCAACCCAACGTTGTCTTATGCGTAGTCGATCGGATTCCTTTCCAGCCAATGGTCATCGCGTGCTCGGCTGATGTCTTTCAGCGCACCCGCAGCGACGCTCGCAGCCAGGCGCCGGGTCTGCCAAAGCACGCCCGCACTAAAGCCGATCACACCGCCGAGAAAGCCGCGGATGAACCTCTGGCGCGTCGAACCATGTTGCCTTTCGGAAGAGCGGCCCAACACACCGATGCAGGCGCCAAGCGCAGCCGGTTGCAATGCCTCGCGAGCCGAGTCGTGGAGGTAAGATCCCAGTCGTGTTCCGTGCAGGAACGATTCGCGGCCCCGTGCCGCTCCCTCGCGCCCGCTATGCAGCAGTTTTCGACTGTAGTCCGCCGTGGAATTTGCCCATTCTCGAATGCTCATAGTTTTTGCCTCAATTCGAAACCCACAAGACTTGGCTTCGGGTACGGGTTGTGCGCATCGATAGAGGTTGGGGCCGTCTACGAGTGCACTCTATAAGCATTAGTCGAAAACCTCCAATTACTCTGGTAATCGACCTTAGCCGATGCGTAACCAGTAGGGGTAAGCACCGAATAGGCTTGCGTGTTCGCGACCTTTGCCGGAGCGAAGAACGATTCATCCGCAAGTCCGGCTGATTACCGCCGTCAGCGCAACTCGGTCCGCCGCCGATGCGAGCTGCTTTTGGCGAAGGACAGGCTGTCGGACATGTCCTTTCGTACGGCTTCAGCGAATCAGCTTTTGATTACCATTGCGCCGTTACTTAAGACCGCCGCCGTTTTCCATCCCTTTTCGTCTTCGGTGATATTTGCCAATTGATGCAGCAGCCAGATACTCCCTCCATTGATTCACGCTGCCGAAGGCCGACTATTCGTGCAATGAGTCTCCGGCAAGAAGAATTTGCTATCGGAGCTGCCATGTTATTTTGCAAAGACAAACGAACCGCTATCCGCCTGGAAGTAAACCTTCGTCCTACAGTCCTTGCAACTGCTGGCAACGAAACGCGCCCATCTTTTCTGCGTACGTGCCGTAGCTGCAGTTTCATGAAAGATGGTGGTCCCATGCGAAATCGGGCGTTTTTCTGTGTTGCCGCCCTCCTTGCTCTTCCAATACTATCTGCCCTGTTCATCTTGACTGGTTGCGGCGGTAGCGTCGGCGCCAATGCGCCGGCAGCCCAGAATAGTGCTGTGCCGGCTGCCGTCGTGATCTCGACCACGTCGCTCCCCGCCGCACTGCTAGGCTCGAACTACACGGCAACGCTGCAGGCTACTGGGGGTACGTCACCCTATTCCTGGACCATATCGGCCGGCCAAC